>JAKAZN010000031.1 GCA_021815835.1 Pseudomonadota bacterium | reverse complement strand
GGCTGGATGGAGAGCGTCATGGCGGCTTCCTCCTGGGATTTGGCCGCGAGGGTAGCCGCCGGTCCGGCCCGGTCAATCCGCCGCGCGCGGCGCCACGTCCAGGCGCACGACAATCCCCTCCAGCTCCGGCCGCGGAGCGGGATAGCGGCGCATCACCAGCGGGTCGTGGCCCGGGACGATATGGGCCGGGGAGGGGGCGGCCTCACGGAGCAGCTCGTAGCCCTCCAGCAGCTGGCCGACGTGGAAGACCGTGGTGAAGACCCGCTCGGTCTCCATGTGCTCGTAGTAGTGCGCGACGTCGGAGGCGACGACCACCCGGCCCCGCCTTGTGTTCACGCACACGAATTGCAGCCCGGCGGAATGGCCCGGGGCGGGATGGACGGTGATCCCCGGCGCGATCTCGCGCGGCCCGTTCAGCAGCCGCACGCGGCGCGCGTAGTTCATCCGCACGATGCCCACGACGTCCTCGACCTCGAAGGAATGGGCGAGCTTGGCGTAGCGCATGTAGCGCCCGACCGCGTAGTGCAGCTCGGGTTCCTGCAGGTGGAACTCGGCGTTCGGGAAGCGGTCGAAATTGCCCACGTGGTCGTAGTGGAGATGGGTCAGGATCACGTCCTTCACATCGGCCGGATCCACCCCGATCAGGCCGAGCGCCTCCACCGGGCAGCGCAGGAAATTCCGCTTGCGCGCGCGCGCGACGGGCTCGGTGAAGCCGGCATCGATGACGACGGTGCGCGCCGCGCCGACCGCGACCCAGACGAAATAGTCCATCGGCATCGGCGCGTCGTGCGGATCGCCGCCGACGAAATGATCGGCCCGGCGCGCGTCGCGCATGGCGTAGCGGATGGCATAGAGATCGTAGATCGGTGCGTCGGTCATGGTGTTTGCCCCCCCGGGCGTTCGTTCCCCTGTGACCGCCCCGCGCGCGGGGGGCGGGTCAGCCCTTGCCGAGCGGCGCCAGCACCGCTTCGATCTGGCGCGAGACCTCGTCGATCCCGGCCATGCCGTCCACCGTGAAGAACCTTCCCTGTGCCTGGTAATAGGGCAGGATGGGCGCGGTCTGGCGGTGATAGGCGTCGAGCCGCGCGGTCACCGTCGCGCGGTTGTCGTCCGGGCGGCGGACGAACTCCCGCCCGCCGCAGGCATCGCACAGGCCGGCCACGCGGGTCGGCTGGAAGCGGTCGTGGTAGCCGGCGCCACAGCTCTTGCAGGTGAAACGGCCGGAGATGCGCTCGATCAGCGCCGCGTCATCGACCGCGAGCGCGATCACCGCGTCGAGGTTCAGCTTCTTGTCGGCGAGCAGCCGGTCCAGCGCCTCGGCCTGCGGCACGGTGCGGGGGAACCCGTCCAGGATGAAGCCCTTCGCGCAATCGGGCGCGTCGATCCGCGCGCCCAGCATGCGGATGATGATGTCGTCGGACACCAGCGCGCCCGATTCCATCACCGCCTTCGCCTCGCGCCCCGTAGGGGAGCCGGCGGCGACTTCGGCGCGCAGCATGTCCCCGGTGCTGATCTGCGCGATCCCGTAGCGGTCCATCAGCCGCTTCGCCTGGGTGCCCTTGCCCGCGCCGGGCGGGCCGAGAAGGATCAGGTTCATCGACGCCCTTTCGCCCGGCTTTTCTTGATCAGCCCTTCGTATTGGTGGGCGATCAGGTGCGACTGGATCTGCGTGACGGTATCCATCATCACCGAGACCACGATCAGGATGGAGGTGCCGCCGAAATAGAACGGCAGGCCGTAATCGGTGATGAGGATCTGCGGCAGCAGGCACACCGCCACCAGATAGAGCCCGCCCAGCACGGTCAGCCGCGAGAGCACGAAGTCGAAATAATCGGCGGTCGCGCTGCCCGGCCGGATGCCCGGCACGAAGCCGCCGTATTTCTTCAGATTGTCCGCCGTCTCCTGCGGATTGAACACGACCGCGGTGTAGAAGAAGGAGAAGAACAGGATCATGCCGGCATAGATGATCATGTAGAGCAGCGATCCCGGCGCCAGCGCCGCGCCGATCGCCTGCAGCCACGACACGCTGCCGCCCGAGAACCCGGCGATGGTGGCCGGGATCAGCAGGATCGAGCTCGCGAAGATCGGCGGGATCACGCCGGCGGTGTTGATCTTGAGCGGCATATGCGTCGAATCGCCGCCGAACATCCGGTTGCCGACCTGCCGCTTCGGATACTGCACCGGCACCCGCCGATAGGCGCGCTCCATGAAGACGATGAAGCCGATCACCGCGATCGCCAGGAAGAAGAAGCCGATGATGAACACGGTGGACAGCGCGCCGGTATGGCCGAGCTCCAGCAGCGAGGCGAAGGCGGAAGGCAGATTGGCGACGATGCCCGACATGATGATCAGGCTGATGCCGTTGCCCACGCCGCGCGCGGTGATCTGCTCGCCGAGCCAGGTGAGGAACATCGTCCCGCCCACCAGGGTCACGACCGCCGTCAGCATGAAGCCGAAGCCCGGATGCACCACCGCCTGGCCCGCCGCGCCGTGCATCGATTCGAGGCCCAGCGAAATCCCGTAGGACTGCACCAGCGCGATCGGCACCGTGAGGTAGCGGGTGTACTGGTTGAGCCGCATCTGGCCCGACTGGCCCTCCTTTTTCAGGGCCTCCAGCGCGGGCACGGCCGCGGTCATCAACTGGATGATGATGCTGGCGCTGATATAGGGCATGATATTGAGCGCGAAGACCGTCATGCGCCCGAGCGCGCCGCCCGAGAACATGTCGAACATCCCGAGGATGCCGCCGCCGTTCTGGTGCAGCATCTGCGCCATGATCGACGCATCCACTCCCGGCACCGGGATATAGGTGCCGAGCCGGTAGATGATCAGCGCGCCCAGGGTGAACCAGATGCGCTGCTTGAGCTCGGTGGCCTTCGACAGCACGCCGAGATTGAGATTTGCCGCCAGTTGTTCGGCCGCGGAGGCCATGGGGTTCGATCCCTGTTCGAGCGCGCCCCTTGGTCCGAGCGCGCCGTGTGACGGCGCGGTTCTAAGGCGCGGCACCCTCTGCGACAAGACGGGGCTGACAAGAGGGGCCGACAAGACGGGGTTCGCGCGCCCCGTCCCGCCGCCAGGCCCCCGCTACGAAGCCGGCGCCGCTTCGCTTTCCTTGCGCGCCACCGTGGTGGTGACGGTCCCGCCGGCGCCCTGGATGGCGGCGATCGCCGCCTCCGACGCGCCGGAGACGGTGATCGTCAGCACGCGATGCGCCGCCCCGCGGGCGAGCAGCCGCACGCCGGCGACCTTGCCGCCGCCGCGCACGAGGCCGGCGGCGCGCAGGCTGTCTTCGGTGATCGGCTGGGCGGCGTCGAGCTTGCCCGCCTCGATCGCCTTCTCCACCGCGTCCAGATTGACCGGCGCGTATTCCTTGCGGAACGGGTTCTTGAACCCGCGCTTGGGCAGGCGACGGTAGAGCGGCATCTGCCCGCCCTCGAAGCCGTTGATGGCGACGCCTTCGCGTGCCTTCTGGCCCTTCACGCCCTTGCCCGAGGTCTTGCCCTTGCCCGAGCCGATGCCGCGTCCGAGCCGCTTCGACTTCAGACGCGCACCGGGATTGTCGCGCAGCTCGTTGAGCTTCATCTCAGGTCAACTCCTCCACCTTCACGAGGTGGGCAACGGCGCGGATCATGCCGCGCACCGACGGGGTATCTTCGAGCTCGCGCACGCGGCGCATCTTGTTGAGCCCGAGGCCGACCAACGTCTCCTTCTGGCCCGGCTTGCGCCCGAGCGGGGAGGCGATCTGCGTCACGCGGACGCGCTTGGCGCTGGGATCAACCATTTGCCGCCGCCTCCGCTTCCGCAACCGGCCCCACGTCGCGGCGCGGGCCGAACAATTCGGCCACCTTCTTGCCGCGGCGATTGGCCACCGAGCGGGGGCTGGCGCACGCGGCGAACGCGGCGAAGGCCGCCTTCACCATGTTGTGCGGATTGCGGCTGCCGAGCGACTTGGCCACCACGTCGCCCATCCCGAGCGATTCGAACACCGCGCGCAGCGGCCCGCCGGCGATGATGCCGGTGCCGGCCGTGGCCGAGCGCAGGATCACCGCGCCGGCGCCGAAATGCCCCTCCACGTCGTGATGGAGCGTGCGGCCTTCCTTCATCGGCACCCGGATCATGGTGCGCTTGGCGCGTTCGGTGGCCTTGCGGATCGCCTCCGGCACCTCGCGCGCCTTGCCCGCGCCGTAGCCGACGCGGCCCTTCTTGTCGCCGACCACGACCAGGGCCGCGAAGGCGAAGCGGCGTCCGCCCTTCACCACCTTGGCCACGCGATTGATGGTGACGAGCTTATCGACCAGGCCGTCATCGGATTCGCGATCGGATTCCCGCTCGCGCCGCCGTCCGCCGTCCCTCGGTTCACGTGCCATGCGTTGCTATCCTCAGAACGACAGACCGCCCTCACGGGCGGCTTCGGCCAGCGCCTTGACGCGGCCGTGATACAGATAAGCGCCGCGATCGAACACCACCGCGGTAATGCCCGCGGCCAGCGCGCGTTCCGCGACCAGCTTGCCCACCGCCGCGGCGGCGTCCTTGTCGGCGCCGGTGCGCAAGCCCTCGCGCAGCGACTTGTCGAGCGAGGAGGCGGCGGCGACGGTGCGGCCCGCCGCGTCGTCGATCACCTGGGCATAGATGTTCTTGCCCGAACGGAATACCGACAGCCGCGGCCGTCCGCCGCTCTTCTGCCGGAGGGAGAAGCGCAGGCGCGAACGCCGGCGATCCCTGAGATCCTGAACCGCGCTCATGCTATTTCTTCTTGCCTTCCTTGCGCCGGATAGTCTCGTCGGCGTAGCGAACGCCCTTGCCCTTGTAGGGCTCGGGGGCGCGGAAGCCGCGGATCTCGGCCGCCACCTGGCCCACCAGGCGGCAATCCACGCCTTCCACCTTCACCGCGGTCGGCCGCTCGCAGGTGATCTTGATCCCCGCGGGGATCGGATAGACCACGTCATGGGAGTAGCCGAGGTTCATCACCAGGGTGTTGCCCTGCACCGCCGCGCGATAGCCGGTGCCGGTGATCTCCATGGCGCGGGAAAACCCGGCCGAGACCCCCTTCACCATGTTCGCCACGTGCGAGCGCGTGGTGCCCCACATCATCCGCGCCTGCCTTGTGCCGCCCTTCGGGCTGACCGAGACGCGGTTGCCCTCGATCTTGGTGTCCACCAGATCGGTGAGCGGCAGGCTGAGCTCGCCCAGCTTGCCCTTGGCGGTGAGCTTCCCGCCGGCGATGGCGACCTGCACGCCCGCGGGGATCTCGACCGGGTATTTGCCAACTCGTGACATGCGCGCCCCCTCAGAACACGCGGCAGAGGACTTCGCCGCCAACATTGGCGGCGCGGGCCTCGGCATCGCTCATCACGCCGCGCGGCGTGGACAGGATGGACACGCCAAGCCCGGCATAGACCCGGGGCAGGTCGCTGATCCCCGAATAGACGCGCCGTCCCGGCTTGGAGACCCGGTGGATTTCCTTGATGACCGGCTCGCCCTCGTTATATTTCAGCTCGATGCGCAGCCGCGCCACGCCGGGGCGCAGCTCCTCGGCCGAGAAGCCGCGGATATAGCCCTCGCGCTTCAGCACATCGAGCACATTGGCGCGAAATTTCGACGCCGGCGCCACGCAGGAGCTGTGCCGCGCATGCTGCGCGTTGCGGATGCGGGTGAGCATATCGCCCAACGGATCGGACATGGACATGGTTTCCGGCCCCTACCAGCTCGCCTTGACCATGCCGGGGATCTGCCCCGCCGAGGCCAGGTCGCGCAACGCAATGCGGCACAGCTTGAATTTGCGGTAATTGCCGCGCGACCGGCCGGTGAGCTCGCAACGCAGCCGCACGCGCACGGGCGCGCCGTTGCGCGGCAGCTGCGCCAGCTTGAGCGAGGCGTTGAAACGGTCTTCCACCGGCAGCGACCGATCCATCACGATCGCCTTCAGCGCCGCCCGCTTACCCTTGTCGCGTGCCGCCATCTTGGTCCGGCGGATATTGCGATTGACCTGAGAGGTCTTGGCCATTCTCTGTCCTTGCCTACGGAACCTGTCCGGGAATGTCCCGGCGGTTTTCCAAACTCAGCCTGCGAACGGAAGGTCGAACGCCTTGAGCAGCGCCTTCGCTTCCGCATCCGTCTTCGCCGTGGTGACGAACACGATGTCCATCCCGCGGATATCATCGACCTGGTCGTAGTTGATCTCGGGGAAGATGATCTGCTCGCGCAGGCCCATCGCGAAATTGCCCCGACCGTCGAAGCCCTTGCCCTGGATGCCGCGGAAATCCCGCACCCGGGGCAGCGCGATCGTGATCAGCCGATCGACGAATTCATACATGCGCGCCTTGCGCAACGTCACCTTGCAGCCGATCGGCAGACCCTTGCGGATCTTGAACCCGGCGATCGCCTTCTTCGCCAAGGTCTTCACCGCCTTCTGCCCGGTGATCGCGCCGAGCTCATTCACCGCCGCGTCGAGCTTCTTCTGATCGCCCGTCGCCTCGCCCACGCCCATGTTGACCACGACCTTGGTCAGCCGCGGCACCTGCATCGGGTTCGTGTAGCCGAATTCGGCCGTCAGCTTGGCGCGCACCTCATCGAGGTAGCGTTTCTGCAGCCGCGGCGTCTCGGACGGGGATGCGGCCGGGGCGGGGGCGTTGGGATCGACCGGGGCGGCGCGCTCGCGCGCCTGGCGCGGCAGCGGCGCGCCGGCCCCGCCACGCGCGCTGCCGGCCTGCGTCGCGCCCTTGCCGGCGGGACGTGCCCCGCCCTTCGCGCCGCCAGCCTTGCCGCCGCCCGCCTTGCCGCCGCCCGCCTTGCCGCCTTTGGCCCCGCCCTTCGCGCCGCCCTTGGCGCCGCCGGATTTGGTTCCGCTCATCGTCAGCCCTCGATCACTTGGCCGGTGGCCTTGGCCACCCGCACCTTGCGTCCGTCATCCAGCACCCGGAACCCGACCTTGGTCGGTTGCTCGCTCTTCGGGTCGACCAGCTTGAGGTTCGACAAATGGATCGTCGCCTCCTCGGAGCGGATCCCGCCCGGCTCGCCCATGCCCTGGGGCTTCTTGTGCTTGCGCACCATGTTGACCCCCGCGACGATCGCGCGGTCGGCGCGCGGAAACACCCGCATCACCTCGCCGCGGATGCCCTTCGACGCACCGGTAATCACCAGCACCGTGTCGCCCTTGCGAATGCGCGCGGCCATCAGATCACCTCCGGCGCGAGCGAAATGATCTTCATGAACTTGCGCCCGCGCAGCTCGCGCACGACGGGGCCGAAGATGCGGGTGCCGATCGGCTCCTGCTGCTTGTTGATCAGCACCGCCGCGTTGCGGTCGAAGCGGATCGCGCTGCCGTCGCCGCGGCGCACCGGGAAGGAGGTGCGCACGATCACCGCCTGGTGCACGTCGCCCTTCTTCACCTTGCCGCGGGGAATCGCTTCCTTGACGGAGACCACGATCACGTCGCCCACGCTCGCGGTGCGCCTTCGCGTGCCGCCCAGCACCTTGATGCACTGCACCCGGCGCGCGCCCGAATTATCGGCCACATCCAGGTTGGTTTCGACCGAGATCATGCCGCCACTCCCGCGTCGGACCCGGCGCCCCACAGCGGCGCGCCGTTGCGCTCGATCACCAGCCAGGTCTTGCGCTTGCTGATCGGGCGGCATTCCTCGATCCGCACAAGGTCGCCGACCTTGCACAGATTCGCCTCGTCATGCGCCGCGTATTTCTTCGAGCGGCGGATGAACTTCTTGTACAGCGGATGCATCACCCGGCGTTCGACAAGGACCGTCACGGTCTTGTCCATCTTGTCGCTGGTGATACGCCCGGTCAGAACGCGCCTCGGCATCTCTGTCAGCCCTTCCTACGACCGCGCCGCGGCGGCGGTACCGCCGCGCGCGCGCTCGCCCATGATGGTCTTCACCTTCGCGATCTCCCGCCGCACCGTGCGGATCCGCGCGGTACCCTCGGCCTGGCCGGTGGCGCGCTGGAAGCGCAGGTTGAACTGCTCCTTGCGCAGCGATTGCAGGCTTTCCGCGAGCTCGTCCGGCGTCCTCGCCCGCACGTCGGAGGCCTTCGCCTCGGGGTTCTTTGCCATCACGAATCTCCCATCCGCTGCACGATGCGGGTGCGGATCGGCAGCTTCGCCGCCCCCAGGGTCAGCGCGTCGCGCGCGATCTCGCCCGTCACGCCATCGAGCTCGAACATGATCCGGCCCGGTGCGACGCGCGCCACCCAGAATTCCGGCGTGCCCTTGCCCGAGCCCATGCGGACCTCGGCGGGCTTCCGCGACACCGGCACATCCGGGAAGATGCGGATCCACACCCGCCCGGTGCGCTTCATCGCGCGCGTGATGGCACGCCGCGCCGCCTCGATCTGGCGGGCGGTGATGCGCTCGGGCTCCAGCGCCTTCAGACCGAAGGTGCCGAAATTCAGCTGCGTGCCGCCCTTGGCGTTGCCGTGGATACGGCCCTTGTGCGCCTTGCGGAACTTCGTGCGTTTGGGTTGCAGCATTGTCGTTTATCCGACCATTCTACCGTTGCGGCGCCTGCTCGGCGGCGCGGCGATCCTGCGCCGACGGATCATGGGCCATGATCTCGCCCTTGAAGATCCACACCTTCACACCGCAGGTGCCGTAGGTGGTCTTCGCCGTCGCCTGTCCGTAGTCGATATCCGCGCGCAGCGTGTGCAGCGGAACGCGGCCCTCGCGATACCATTCCACCCGCGCGATCTCCGCCCCGCCCAGCCTTCCGCCGCAATTGATGCGGATGCCCTGCGCGCCCAGGCGCATCGCCGATTGCACCGCCCGCTTCATCGCCCGGCGGAACGCCACCCGGCGCTCCAGCTGCTGGGCGATGTTCTCGGCGACCAGCATCGCGTCGATCTCCGGCTTGCGGATCTCGACGATGTTGAGGGTCACTTCGGACTTGGCCATCGTGCTGAGATTCTTGCGCAGCACCTCGATGTCCTGGCCCTTCTTGCCGATCACCACGCCGGGACGGGCGGCGAAGATCGTCACCCGCGGCTTCTTGGCCGGACGCTCGATCACCACGCGCGAGACGCCCGCGCCGCGCAGCCGCTCACGCAGATGGTTGCGCAGCTTCATGTCGGAATGCAGCAGCGACGCGTAATCCGTGCCGGCGTACCAGCGCGAATCCCAGGTCCGGTTGATGCCGAGCCGGAGCCCGATCGGATTGACCTTATGCCCCATTACGCGGCCTCCTGCCCGGGCCGCGACGACGCTTCTTCCTGCGCCCGCTCCGCCACGACGATCTTGAGATTGCTGAACCACTTCTCCACCCGCGAGGCACGTCCGCGCCCGCGCGCCTGGAACCGGCGCATCACGATCGCGCGCCCGACTTCCGCGCGGCTCACCACCAGCCGATCCACGTCCAGCCGATGGTTGTTCTCGGCGTTCGCGATCGCGCTCTCGAGCGCCTTCTTCACCGCGCCGGCGATGCGCCGCTTGCTGAACGCCAGCGTTGCCACCGCCTGCTGCGCCGGCAGGTTGCGGATCAGGCCCGCCACCAGATTGAGCTTGCGCGGCGAGACGCGAAGATTGTTCACGATCGCCTGGGCTTCCGTGTCGGCCAGGCCGCGCGGATGATTGGGCTTGCTCATGCCGTTAGCCCCGCTTCGCTTTCTTGTCGCCGGAATGGCCGGTGAAGGTGCGGGTCGGAGAGAATTCGCCGAATTTATGCCCCACCATGTTCTCGTTCACCTGCACCGGCAAAAACTTGCGGCCGTTATAGACGCCGAAGGTCAGTCCCACGAATTGCGGCAGGATCGTCGAGCGGCGCGACCAGATCCGAATGATCTCGTTGCGCCCCGAGCTGCGCGCAGCATCGGCCTTGTTCAACAGATACCCGTCCACGAACGGGCCCTTCCAGACGGAACGTGCCATCCTACTTGCCCCTCGTCACTTGCCGGTCTTGC
>JAKAZN010000030.1 GCA_021815835.1 Pseudomonadota bacterium | reverse complement strand
CGCAGAGATCGGCAAGCATCTTGCGCCGCTCGATCGAGACCGATTCCGGCATCGTCAGCACCAGCCGGTAGCCGCGCGCGGCCGCGACGAAGGCGAGCCCGATGCCGGTATTGCCCGAGGTCGGCTCGATGATCGTGCCGCCGGGCTTGAGGCTGCCATCCGCCTCCATCGCCAGGATCATGTTGACCCCGATCCGGTCCTTCACCGAGGCGATCGGGTTGAAGAATTCGAGCTTGAGGCAGATATCCGCGGTGATGCCTTCCTCCGCCGCGATGCGCGGGATGCGGACCAGCGGCGTGTTGCCGATGGTTTCGGCGATGCTGTCGTAGATGCGCCCGCGATGCGGACGATCCAGGACCAGGGGCTTCCGTTCGCTCATGCCATCCCTCCCATGCCGGCAACCGCCGGAGTGTGCCGCGCGCCCCGCCGGAAGCGGAGCGCCCTGGCGCGTTGGCAGCCCAGATGCAGCAGGCTGTAGATCGCCGCAAGCCCGACGCTCATCGGTGGGGGTCCTTTCGTCTCACGCGGCCAGATCGGCCGGAAGGTCTTCGTGGAACCGGTTGCCCGCGATGGTGGGGGCGATGATCCCGGCGCGGATCGCGTAATCGGCGAAATGCTCGCCCGGCGCGCGCCCGGCGGCATAGGCCGCGAACAGCGGGCGGAGCGCGGCCAGGATCGCGTCGTGGCCGATCTCGCGGCGGTAGAGTTTCGACAGGCGCGATCCGTCGAATGCCCCGCCGAGATAAAGATTGTAGATCCCGGGCCGTACGCCGACGAGGCCGATCTCCGCCAGATAGGGCCGCGCGCACCCGTTCGGGCAGCCGGTCATGCGGATGGTGATCTCGTCATCGGCCAGGCCCGATCCGGCGGCCGCGTCTTCCAGGGCGTCGATCAGGCTCGGCAGATAGCGTTCGCTTTCCGCCAGCGCGAGGCCGCAGGTCGGCAGCGCGACGCAGGCCATGGCGTTGCGCCGCAGCGCCGACGGCGCCCGGTCCAGCCCGTGCGCGGACAGGAGCGCGGCGATGGCATCCTTCCGCGCGGGCGCGATATCGGCGATCAGCACGTGCTGGTTGGGCGTCAGGATGATCCGCCCGTCATGGGCCTCGGCGATCGCGCGCAGCCCGCTCAGCAGCGCCCGTCCGGGCAGGTCGGCGACGCGGCCGTTCTCCACGAACAGGCCGAAATGCCAGCGCCCATCGGCCCCCTCCTCCCAGCCGGACAGATCGCCCGAGCGGGTGAATGCGTAGGTCCGGGCCGGCGCCAGCGCGAAGCCGAGCCGGCGCTCCAGCTCGGCGACAAACGCCGCCAGGCCGTGCCGTTCGATGGTGTATTTCAGCCGCGCGTGCTTGCGGTCGGACCGGTCGCCCCAGTCGCGCTGCACCGTGACCACCTGCTCGGCCACCGCCAGAACCTGGTCGGGCGTGCAGAAGCCGATCAGGTCCCCGGTGCGCGGGAACGTGTCCGGCTCGCCATGGGTCATGCCCATCCCGCCGCCGACCGCCACGTTGTAGCCGACGATGTGGCCGTGTTCCGCGATCGCGATCAGGCCGAGCTCATGGGCGAAGGCGTCCACGTCGTTCAACGGCGGGATCGCGATCGCGATCTTGAACTTGCGCGGCAGATAGGTGCGCCCGAGGATCGGCTCGTCCTCCTCCTCGCCGCCGGCCACGGGGGCGCCGTCGATGAAGATCTCGTGCCAGGCGCGGGATTTCGGCAGCAGATGGGCGCTGATCGCGCGCGCCATCGCCAGCGCCTCGTCATGCACCGGTCCGCGCGCGGGGTTGGGCGTGCAGATCACGTTGCGGTTCACGTCGCCGCAGGCGGCGATGGTGTCCAGCATCGCCGCATGGATCGCCTGGATCGCGGGACGCAGATTGCTCTTGATGATGCCGTGGAACTGGATCGTCTGGCGCGTGGTCAGGCGCAAGGTGCCGTTCGCGCGATCCCGCGCCATCCGGTCCATCGCCAGCCATTGCGCGGGCGTGAGCACGCCGCCCGGCACACGCAGCCGGGCCATGAAGCTGAACGCCTTCTCCATCCGCTTCTTCATCCGCTCGGGACGCAGATCGCGGTCGTCCTGCTGATAGATGCCGTGGAACTTGGTGAGCTGCGTGTCGTCCTCGGCCAGCGCGCCGGTGACCGCATCGTCCAGACCCGCGGCGATGGTGCCGCGCAGAAGGCGGCTCTCGGCCTTGATCGTCTCGTTGCGAGACAGGGTGCTCATGCCAGTGCCCTTTCGGCGAAACTGGGCGAATTGTGGATGCCGCATTCGGTCTTGCCGCTGCCGTCCCAACGCCCGGCGCGGGGGGCCTCGCCGGCGCGCGCCGCGCGGGTGCAGGGCACGCAGCCGATCGAGCGGTAGCCGGCGGCCCGCAACGGATGCGGCGGCAGGTCGTGGCGGGCGAAATAGGCGTCGATATCGGCTTCGGTCCAGTTGGCCAGAGGATTGATCTTGATCCGCCAGTCGGTGCCGAACTCCACCGCCTCCAGCGCGGCGCGGTCGCCGCCCTGGAAACGCTTGCGCCCGCTGATCCAGGCATCGAACGGGGCCAGCGCCGCGTCGAGCGGCATCACCTTGCGCAGGTCGCAGCAGCGATCGGGATCGCGCCGCCACAGGCTGCCGGCCGGATCGGCGATCCCGAGCAGCCCCGGGTCCGGACGCGCGATCCGCAGATCGGTCAGGCCGAGCCGGGCCGCCAGCGCGTCCCGGTACGCGAGCGTCTCGGGAAACAGCTTGCCGGTATCGAGGAAGATCACCGGCAGGCCGGGATCGATCCCGGCGGCCAGGTGCAGCAGCACCGCGCTTTCGGCCCCGAAGGCGGAGACCAGCGCGATCCGGCCGGCGAAGCGTTCGCGGATCAGGGTGCGCAAAAGCGCACCGGTCGAGTCGATCACGGCTTCGGACGACATCAATAGACATCCCGCTTGTAGCGCCCGTCCTGCTGCGCCGCGCGCAGCCAGGCGGCGGCGCCGTCGGCGCCGCGCCCGGCGCCCTCGGCGATCACGCGCAGCAAAGTGGCGTGCACGTCCCGCGCCATCGCCTTCGCGTCGCCGCAGACATAAACGGCGGCGCCATCGTCCAGCCAGCGCCAGAGCTCGGCGCGGGCCTGCCACATGCGGTCCTGGACGTAGATCTTCTCCGGCTGGTCGCGTGAGAACGCCAGATCCAACCGGCTCAGCACGCCCGATTTCAGCCAGTCCTGGAATTCGAGCTGATAGAGGAAATCATGCGTGAACTGCCGCGCGCCGAAGAACAGCCACGACTTCCCGCCGATCCCCGCCGCCTCCCGCCGTTGCAGGAAGCCACGGAACGGCGCGACGCCGGTGCCCGGGCCGATCATCACCACCTTGCGGTCCGGATCGGCCGGCAGCCGGAAATGCGGGTTCGGTTTCACATGCACGGACAGACGCTCGCCCACCGCGCGCCGGTCGGCCAGATCGACCGAGGCCACGCCGTTGCGCGCCCGCCCATGGCTTTCCCAACGCACCGCCGCGATCAGCAGATGCGCCGCCGCGCCCACCGCTTCCGGCGCCGAGGCCACCGAATAGAGCCGCGGCGGCAAGGGCCGCAGCAGGCCCGTGAGCTGATCCGCCGAAAGCTGGGCCGGCGCCGCCTCCAGCAGGTCGATCACCTGCCGATCGCGCACAAATTCCGCCGCCCGCGCGGGATCGGCGGCGATCGCGGCCAGAGCGGCGTCGCCCGCGATCCCCGCATAGGCGGCCAACTGGGTCCCGGTCAGCGTGGTGATGTCGTAGCGTTCCGCGAGCGCATCGACCAACGCCGCATCGCCCGCCAGCCCCGCCGCCGCCGCCACCGCGCCCACCAGCGCCGAATCGTTGCGCGGCGCGATGCCGATCGCATCGCCCGGTTCGTAAGACAGGCCCGTGCCTTCCAGCGACAGTTCCACATGCCAGGTCTCGGCCGAGGAGCGCGAGGAGCTCAGCAGCAACCGTTCGGTGATCTCGGCTTGGGTCACGCGCGGCGCGGCGGGCGCGTCCTCGGCGGCCGGGGCGCGGGCGAAATCGACCCGGATCACCGCGCCCGGCTCGGCTTCCGGCGCGAGCGCGGTCAGCGCCGCCTCGGTCCAGGCCCGCGCCGGCGCGGCGTAATCCAGATCGCATTCCACCAGCGGCGCCGCGCGCTCCGCGCCCAGCTCCGCCAGACGCGCGTCGATCCGCCGCCCGGTCTCGCAGAAATTCGCATAGGCCCGATCGCCGAGCGCCAGCACCGAGAACGCCACACCCGCCAGGCGCGGCGCGTCGGCGGCGAGCAGCGCGGCGTAGAACGCCTCGGCCCGCTGCGGCGGATCGCCCTCGCCCCAGGTGGAGGCGATCACCAGCAGCCGTTCCGCCTTCGCGACCAGGGCCGGCGTCGCGTCGGCCATGTCCAGCAGCCTGGCCGCGAACCCCTGACGCTGCGCCGCCTTGCGCGCGGACGCCGCCAGCGCCTCGGCGTTGCCCGATTCGGTGGCGTAAAGAATGGTCAGCGCGGCGCGCGCCACCGGCGCGGCGGCGGGCAAAGCGGCGGGACGCGGCGCGGCCGCGGCGCGAAACCCCGCCAGATAGCCGCTGAGCCATTGCACCTGATCGGCGCTGGCGTCGCGCAGCAAGGTCTCGATCAGCGCCAGCTGGTCATCGGCGAACGGCGCGGCGGCCCCAGGCAGGGCGGCAAGTGCGGCGGGCGGCGGGGCCATGATCGGTTTCCTTCTACGCGGACAAGGGGACGCGGCCGGCCTGGACCGGCGCGGCCAGCGACATCGGATCGACATGCTGCAACGGCGCCAGCACGTCGCGCAGCGCGACGACCGGGCCGATCACGATCAAGGTGGGGCGCGCAACCGGCAGCGCGGCGGCGACGGTCCCGGCGGTATCGAGCTGCGCCAGGGTCACGCGCTGATCGGCGCTCGTTGCGTCGGAAATGAACGCGACCGCCTGGTCCGGCGCGCGACCGGCGGCGATCAGCGCCGCGGCGATCGCGCCCGCCTGGCGCAGCCCCATGTAGAACACCAGCACCTCCGCCCCGCGCGCCAGCGCCGCGAGATCGAGGTCCTGAGGCAGCCCGCCATGCCGATCATGGCCGGTGACGAAGGCCACGCCGCGCGCCAGGCCGCGATGGGTCAGCGGAATGCCGGCGGCGGCGGCCCCGCCCAGCCCGGCGCTGATGCCGGGGATGATGCGGAACGGAATGCCGGCCGCCACCAGCGCCAGCGCCTCCTCCCCGCCGCGGCCGAACACCAGCGGATCGCCGCCTTTGAGTCGCAGCACGCGGTTGCCGCGCCGGGCCAGCGAAATCAGCATCTGGTTGGTCCGCAATTGCGGCGTGCGCGCCCCACCCGCGCGCTTGCCGACCGCCACCAGCCGAGGCGTCGCCGCCAGGGCCAGGATCTCGGGCGCGACGAGCGCGTCGTGCAGCACGATATCGGCGCTCGCCAGCGCATGGGCCGCGTGCAGGGTGAGCAGCCCCGGATCGCCCGGCCCGGCGCCCGCCAGCCAGACCGACCCCGGCGCGAAATCCGGCGCGCGCAACCGCGCCGCGGCCAGGGCAAGCGCGGGGCCGGTCACGCGAGCCACCCCTCGGCGGAAACCGCGTCCCGCGTCGCCTGGACAACCGCCGGCAGATCCTGCCCCGCCGCCCGCCAGGCACGCCGGCGCGCGCCGAGTCCCGCCAGCCGCTCCGCCCATTCCGGCCCGAACAGCGCGCCGATCCGGTCGCGGATCATCCCCGCGAGACCCGGGCTGGCCCCACCGGTGGACACCGCGATCAGCAGATCGCCCCGGCGCAGTTCGGCCGCGTTCCGGAAATCGCACAGCGCCGGCTGGTCCTCGACATTGACCAGGATGCCCCGGGCGCGGGCGGCGGCGGCCAGGGGCGCGGCCTGCTCCGGCGCCAGATCGGCGATCCAGAGAAAATCGAGCGCCGGCAGCACGCCGGCCCCGACGTCGGCCAGCACCAGCGGCGCGGCGCCGGCCGCGCGCAACAGCGCCACCCGGCGGGCGGCGGCGGGGCCGTCTCCGGCGACGGCAAGGCGCAGGCGGGTGGGATCGAGGGTGATCGGCAGCATGGTTCCGGCTCGGGAGGGTTCTGCCGTAAAGGAAAGGATTTTTCCTGGATCGGCAATATGCGCCCGAAAATAGCGAAATTATTCCTCTTACCCCGCCACGGACCGCAATCCGATCTCTTTCTGCCGATCCGCGCGCCCCGCTCCTTCCCCTTCCGCCGACCCGCTCGCCATGGCAGGCTCGGCCCATGCGCATCCACATCCAGAATCCGCCCGACGACCCGGCCTTCACCATCACCCCGGCGCTCTGGGACGAAGCCGCCGCGCGTGCCGGGGCCGTCGCGGCTGGCCATCACGTCACCTTCGCCGCCGATCCGGCCGGATTCGCCGCCGCGATCGGCGCGGCGGAGGCCCTGATCGGCGACAAGGACGTGCTCCGCCCCCTGCTCGCCGCCCCCGCCCCGTCTCCGCGGCCCCCGGCGCTGCGCCTGGTGTTCGTCACCAATGCCGGCCTCGACAACCTGGCCCCGTTCGACTGGCTGCCGCCTGGCGCGATGCTGCTCAACAACAGCGGCACCCACGCGACCAAGGCGGGCGAGTTCGGCCTGATGGCGGTGCTGATGCTGGCCAGCAACATCCCGGCCATGGTCACCGACCAGCGCGCCGGCGTGTGGCGCAAGCGCTGGGGCCGCAGCGTCGCCGGGGAGCGGCTGACGGTGATCGGCCTCGGCGCGCTCGGGGCGGCGGTGGCGAGCCAGGCCGCGCGGCTTGGCATGGAGGTCACCGGCGTGCGTGCCCGCCCCGCCCCGCATCCCGCCTGCGTCCGCGTGGTCGGCCCCGACGCCCTGGATAGGGTGCTGCCGGAAAGCACCTTCCTGATGTTGGCCTGCCCGCTGACCCCGGCCACGCGCGGCCTGCTGGACCGGCGCCGGATCTTCCTGCTGCCCCGGGGCGCCGGGGTGGCGAATATCGGCCGCGGCGGCCTGCTCGATCAGGCGGCGCTCTGCGATGCGCTGGAAGCGGGGCACCTCTCCGGCGCGGTGCTGGACGTGTTCGACCCCGAGCCGATCCCGCCGGGCGATCGCGCCTGGACCACGCCCAACCTGATCGTGAGCCCGCATACGGCGGCCGACGATCCGGCCACCTACCTGCCGAACAGCCTGGACATCTTCTTCAACAATCTGTGCGCGATCGCGGCCGGCCAACCCCCGCCCAACCGCTTCGACCCCGCGCGCGGCTACTGACCCAGGATTGACGCCCCGCTTCCGGCGGGCTAGATCGCCCATTCCGAGTGGCGACCCCGGTTGCGGGGCCGTCCCCTTTGGCGCATATCCACGGAATCCGATCGCGTCGGAGCCGGCCGTCCCCGGGTTCGTTCGCGATGAGCAGCATGAGGTAGAGGCGTGGCGCGTATCGCGGGGGTGAACATCCCCACCAACAAGCGGGTGACCATCGGGCTCCGCTACATCTACGGCATCGGCCCCACCAAGGCGGCCGCCATCTGCTCGCGTCTGGCCATCCCCGACGACCGCCGGGTGAACCAGCTGTCCGACGACGAGGTGCTGCGCATCCGCGAGCTGATCGACCGCGAATTCCGCGTCGAAGGCGATCTGCGCCGCGAAGTGTCGATGAACATCAAGCGCCTGATGGATCTCGGCTGCTATCGCGGCCTGCGCCACCGGCGCGGCCTGCCGGTGCGCGGCCAGCGCACCCACACCAACGCCCGCACCCGCAAGGGCAAGGCGGTGGCGATTGCCGGGAAGAAGAAGGTCACCAAGTAGCTTCCCGGTCCGTCCCGCGCCCGCCTTTCTCTCGCAACAGGAACTTCCCCCGCCATGGCGAAACCCGCCACCGCCGCGCGCCCCCGCCGCAAGGAGCGCAAGAACATCATCGCCGGCGTCGCCCATGTGGCGGCGACGTTCAACAATACCGTCGTGACCATCACCGACGCCCAGGGCAACGCGATCGCCTGGTCCTCGTCCGGCAGCCAGGGCTTCAAGGGCAGTCGCAAATCCACCCCCTACGCCGCCCAGATGGCGGCCGAGGATGCCGGCCGCAAGGCGCGCGAGCACGGGATGGAGACGTTGGAAATCGAGGTCAGCGGCCCCGGCTCGGGCCGTGAGAGCGCGCTGCGCGCGCTGCAGACCGTGGGCTTCTCGGTGACCGCGATCCGCGACACGACGCCGATCCCGCATAACGGCTGCCGTCCGCGCAAGCGCCGGCGGGTCTGAAAACGCTTCGCCCCCTTGTTCATGGCAGGGGGGCCGGCCCGGCGGGCCGTGATCCGCCGAACCAGCGCCGTCCCGCCCCTCGCCCGTCCCCCCGGGTCACGGGGCCGGCGGCCGGAAGGATTTGAGAGACATGAGGCAGACCCAGGTCATCCAGCGGAACTGGCAGACGCTCATCAAGCCGGAAAAGCTCGACGTGGAGCCGGGCGCCGATCCGGCGCGCATGGCCACCATCGTCGCCGAGCCGCTGGAACGCGGCTTCGGCATGACGCTCGGCAACGCGATCCGGCGCATCCTGCTGTCCTCGTTGCAGGGCGCGGCCGTGACCGCGGTGCAGATCGACGGCGTGCTGCACGAATTCAGCTCGATCCCCGGCGTGCGCGAGGACGTGACGGACATCGTGCTGAACATCAAGCAGCTCGCGCTGCGGATGCACGGCGAAGGTCCGAAGCGCATGACCCTGACCGCCACGGGTCCCGGCGAAGTGCGCGCCGGGCAGATCCAGGCGGGGCACGATATCGACATCATGAACCCCGACCTGGTGCTGTGCACGCTCGATGACGGGGTGAAGCTCGGCATGGAGTTCACCGTCCAGCTCGGCAAGGGCTATGTGCCCGCCTCGGCCAACCGGCCGGAGGACGCGCCGATCGGGCTCATTCCGGTGGACAGCATCTATTCCCCGGTCCGCCGCGTGTCCTACCGGGTGGAACCGACCCGCGTGGGTCAGGTCACCGACTACGACAAGCTGCTGCTGACGGTGGAAACCAACGGCACCGTCTCCCCGGAAGACTCGGTGGCGCTCGCCGCGCGCATCCTGCAGGACCAGGTGCAGCTCTTCATCAATTTCGAGGAGCCGCAGCCCGCCCGCGCCGAGGAGCCGGAAGACAACCTGCCGTTCAACCGCAACCTGCTGCGCAAGGTGGACGAGCTCGAATTGTCGGTCCGCAGCGCCAACTGCCTGAAGAACGACAACATCGTCTATATCGGCGACCTGGTGCAGAAATCCGAGCAGGAGATGCTGCGCACCCCGAATTTCGGGCGCAAATCCCTGAACGAGATCAAGGAAGTGCTGGCCACCATGGGGCTCGGCCTCGGCATGGCCGTGGCCGGCTGGCCGCCCGAGAACATCGAGGATCTGGCGCGCCGCTCGGACGAAACGTTCTGAGCCGGAAGAGCGGGAAGGAATTGCCATCATGCGTCACAAAATGTCCGGCCGGAAACTCGGCGTCACCTCCACCCATCGCGCGGCGATGTTCCGCAACATGGCGGTGGCGCTGCTGAAGCACGAGCAGATCACCACCACCCTGCCGAAAGCGAAAGAGCTGCGGCCGGTGACGGAGAAGCTGCTCACGCTCGGCAAACGCGGCGGGCTGCACGCGCGGCGTCAGGCCTACGCGCAGCTGCGCGACGATACCATCGTCGAGAAGCTGTTCAGCACCCTGGCCGATCGCTATCGCGCGCGCGCCGGCGGCTATACCCGCGTGCTGAAGGCGGGCATCCGCTATGGGGACGCGGCGAACATGGCGGTGATCGAGCTTGTGGATCGCGATCCCATGGCCAAGGGGCTGGATTCCGGGCCGAAGCAGAATGTCGGCGGCGACGACGACGAGGCGCCCGAGGCGCAGGCGGCATAAGGGGGCGGCGTAAGGGGGCCCCCCTCACCCCGGCCCTCACCCCCA
>JAKAZN010000029.1 GCA_021815835.1 Pseudomonadota bacterium | reverse complement strand
GCTGGCTATCCGGCGGATGTCGGATTCAGGAAACAAGAGCTCGTGCTGCCCCCTCGCCGGTGAACGGTCGGGGCGAGGCCAGGCAAGACGAGCCAATACGGCGCATGCGCGCAGCCGCACCGAGGGAGGGACGTGCCATGCCGGAAATTGTCCGGTTTTCCGATACCATCGAGCCACTGGTTCGGTTCATCGAGGAAACGCCGCGAAGCGAAATCCTCGACCGCACCTTGGAGAAGCTCCGCTCCGGGGTACCGCCGCAGACCATGCTGACGGCCTCGGTGTTGGCGGTGGCGCGTTCCGCCGACCTGCCGCCGGGCCATCACGGTGGCCCGCTGCATCCGATCGCCGGTTTGCACGCCGTCTCACAGCTGGTCGCGCGGCTGGACGGCGAGCAGCGATTCTTGCCGGTCCTGCAGCACGTCGCGCTGTCCAACAAGCATATTCACGACCCCGTGACCGGGCCGTACAGCCTGCTCGATTTCGCCCCGCTGGACGCCGGCGGGATCGAGGCGACCAAGGCCGCCTTCCTCAAGGCCGCCGGCCGCGGTGAAAGCAACAAGGCGGACCATCTCTTTCTCTGGCTATGGGACCACATTCCCGCGATCGAGGCGTTCGACCTGCTGCTGAGCGTCGCGATCCCGAAGAACGTTCTGGACGACCACTACTTCATCTTCCCCGCCTTCGCCTGGCGCGCCCTGGAAACGCTCGGTCACGAGCACCTCAAATTCCTGATGCGGCCCGCCGTGCGCTACGTCGCCCGCTTCCCCACCCAGCGCAGTGTCCCCGAGGTCGATGCGCTGATCGAGCAGCACCAGTTGCTGACCCGCATCCTGCGCCGGCGCACCGGGGCGGATGAAACCGGGACGATCGGGCGCATCGGCGAAGCGATCGGCGGCTGCACCACCTATGGCGAGATTCCCGTGCTGCTCGCCCAGGCCCTGGCCGACGGCCTGTCGCTGGAAGGCGCGGGGGAGGCGCTCTCGATCGGGGCGGCGGGGCTGTTCCTGCGCTCGTTGACCGGCAACCCGATGGACGTCCATCTGCACACCAGCGCCAATCTGCGCCGCTACCTGCTGCGGCTCGACGGGCTGAGCATGCGCAACAAGCTGCTGATCCTGCTGCTCTGGCACACCGGCCCGGAGGTGAAATCGACCCAGTACCGGATGGAACCGGCCCCGCAGGCCGATCCCGCCGCGGTCGCCGCCCTGCCGATGCGGACCGAAGCGGCATTATTGGAAGCGATCACGCAGAGCATTCGCGATCAGCCGCCGACGGACTGGTCCACGGTCACGAATCTCGGCAAGATGCTGGCGGTGCCGGAAGTGAAAGAGACGGTCAACCTGGCGCGGCAATACGTCCAGCTTCGCTACGATCCGGAAGCGCTCCTGCGGCGCCTGGGAGAGATCGTCTGCCACGACAGCTTCACCGAGATGCACGCCTTCAAGCACCACCAGGCGATCGTCGAGGAATTTCATGCCACGCGCGAGCCCTGGCGCTGGATGCACCTGGTCTGCGGCGTCCAGGCGGCGGCGATCTCCTTCGGCAAGAACATGGAAATCTACGAGGAGGCGTTGGACCTGCTGCACGCGGCGTAGGCGCGGCGGCGGCGCATGCGCCGGAGCGTCCGGTTCCCCTCCGGCGCGCCGGCGCTGGCGGCGCCGGGATGGCTTCTGGTATGGGAAGGATGATCTCGCACCACCAGGCGCATCCCCGCAGCTCCCTCTCCCCGGACCCCGCCCCGCCCATGCCCGCCAGCCTCGCCAATGCCCGCGTTCTACTCACCGGCGCCGCCGGCTTCATCGGCAGCCATGTGGCCGAGGCGCTGGTCGCCGCCGGAGCGCAAGTCACCTGCCTGATCCGCTACAATTCCGCCTCCAGCCTCGGCAACCTGGCCCTGCTGCCGCCGGAGACGCAGGCGAAGCTCACCATCCAGGCCGGCACCGTGGAGGACAGCGATTTCGTCTTCCGCGCCGTGGAAGGCCAGGACATCGTGCTGCATCTCGCGGCGCTGATCGCCATCCCGTATTCCTACACCGCCCCGCGCAGCTATATCCGCACCAATGTCGAAGGCACGCTCAACGTGCTGGAGGCCGCGCGCCGCTTCGGCATCGGCCGCGTGGTGCACACCAGCACGTCGGAGGTGTACGGCACCGCCTGCTACGAACCGATCGACGAGGCGCATCCGTTGCAGGGCCAGTCGCCCTATTCCGCCTCCAAGATCGGCGCCGACAAGATCGCGGAAAGCTACTGGCGGTCGTTCGCCACGCCGGTCGTCACGCTCCGCCCGTTCAACACCTACGGCCCCCGCCAATCGGCCCGCGCCTTCATCCCGACCATCGTCATCCAGGCGCTGGAGCGCGACGTGGTGAAGCTCGGCGCGCTCGATCCGATGCGCGACATGACCTTCGTGGCCGATACCGTCGATGGCTTCCTGCGCGCCGCGGTGGCGGATGGGATCGAGGGCGAGACGATCAATCTCGGCACCGGGGAGACGCACAGCATCGGCGATTTCGCCACCCGCATCCTGGGACTGATGGGCAGCGGCGCGCGGGTGGAAACCGAGGCCGCGCGCGCCCGGCCGGCCAACAGCGAGGTGATGAAGCTGGTATCCGACAACCGCCTGGCGCACGCAAGGCTTGGCTGGATGCCGCGGACCACGCTGGATGACGGGCTGCGCCGGACGATCGATTTCATCGACCGGCACCGGCATCTGTATCGCGCCGATCGCTACACGGTCTGAACGGGAGCGCGCGATGAAAGCCCTGATCCTGGCCGGCGGCAAAGGCTCCCGTCTGTACCCGTTCTCCGCCACCTTGCCGAAGCCGCTGATGCCGCTGGGCGAAATGCCGATCCTGGAATTGCTGCTGCGGCAGTTGGCGGCCGCGGGGGTCGATCACGCGATCCTGGCGGTGAACCACATGCGCCATCTGATCGAGGCATTCTTCGGCGACGGATCGCGCTTCGGGCTGACGATCGAATACAGCGGCGAGGACAAGCCGCTCGGCACCGCCGGGCCGATGGGCGCGGCGCTGGACCGCCTGGGCGAGGATTTCGTGCTGGCGAATGGCGATCTGCTCACCACGCTGAATGTGCGCCGGATGGTGGCGGCGCATCGGGACGCGGCGGCGGACGCGACGATCGGGGTCTTCGAGCGTGAGGTGAAAGTCGAATTCGGGCTGATCGATGTCGATGCGGACATGCACATGGTGGGGTATCGGGAAAAACCCAGCCAACAGCAGCTTGTCAGCATGGGGCTGTATGTGCTGCGCGCCGAATCCGTGCGGCCCTTCGTGCGGCCGAACGAGCATCTGGACATGCCGCAATTGATGGTGGCGATGATGCAGGCGGGCCAGCGCGTGCTGTGCCACCGGCAGGATTGCGTGTGGCTGGATATCGGCCGGCCGGAGGATTTCGCCGCCGCGCAACGGATGTTCGAGCAGGAGCCGGAACGGTTCCTGCCGCCCTCCGGCTGAGCGATGGCGCGCCGCGCGCTGCTGACCGGGGCGAGCGGGTTCCTCGGCCGCCACGTCGCCGCCCGCCTCGGCGCGGAGGGCTGGGCGGTGGCGCGGCTGGGGCGCGCACCGGCGCCCGGCACCTTGGTCCGCCCAGTCTGGGATGGCGCGGTCTTCGCCGAAATCCTCGCCGAGACGGCGCCGGACGTGGTGTTTCATCTGGCGGGGTCGGCCTGGGCGACCCCGGTGTCCGCGCTCTATGAAACCAACCTGATGCTCGCCGCGCGGCTGCTGGACGCGGTGGCGGCGCGCGCCACGCCGCCGGCGGTGGTGCTGATCGGCTCGGCCGCGGAACTGGGCTTCGTGCCGGCGGACGCGCAGCCGGTGACCGAAGATTTTCCGTGCGCGCCCACGACCCATCACGGCATCGCCAAGCTGGCGCAGACGCGGCTGGGGCAGGCCTGGGCGGGGGCGGGGCTGAAGGTGCTGGTCGCGCGGCTGTTCAATCCGGTGGGCGCGGGGATGCCGGCCGGCCTCGCGCTGCCGAGCTTCGCCGCGCAGATCCGGGCGGCGGATCGGGTGCTGCGCGTGGGCAACCTGGACGTGGCGCGGGATTTCATCGACGTGGCGGAGGCGGCGCGGCTGATCGTGGCGCTGGCGGGCGATCCGGCGCGGCTGGGGCAAACGGTGAATATCTGCTCCGGCGTTGCCACACGGTTGCGGCCGTTGGTGGAGGCGATGATCCGGCTGTCGGGGCGCGATATCGCCATCGAGGTCGATCCGGCGCGGGTGCGGCCGGGGGAGATGCGGGTGCTGACCGGCAGCATTGCGCGGCTGCGCGCGGCCGGGCTGGTGCCCGAGGCGCCCGATTTCGCGCGGGTGCTGCCGGCGCTGCTGGCCGGGTGAGAGGGGCGCGATGACCTCCCGCGCCGCGCCTGGGCTGTTGCAACGGCTGCGTGTGCTCGGCCGGACCCTGGATCGCGACCGGCTGCGCGCCGCGAGCCATGCGCTGCGCCGGGGCGGGCTGCGGGTGCTGATCGCGCAGGTGATGCTGCACACCACGCATCGCTGGCGGGTGGCGGAGGACGCGTCTGGCCCGGCCGTTCCCGCGCAGCCATGGGCGGAGCCGCTCTGGCCGGCCGACCAGCCGCTGGTCGAAATCGTGGCGCCCGGGGATGCAATCGGCGCGCAGACCTTGCGCGGGGCTGGGATGATCGCGCGCGGCGCCGATGCCGCGGGGGCGCGGTATCTTTGCGTGTCGGCCTCGCCCGCGAAGCTGGCGCCGACCTGCCTGGAACAGGCTTTGTTCCTGCTGGAAGCAGGTGGCTACGCGGCGATCGCGCTGCCGGGCGCGGGGGAATTGCGGCGCGTGGACGGCGGCGGGGCGGCGGAGGGCGCGACGCGCGCCCTCGATGCGCCGCCGGACGCGCCACACCGACGCGCCGCGGCCGGGCCGACCAATCTCCTTGCGCGGGCCCCGGAAGCGGGCGCGGAGCATACCGTGCTGCTGGTGATGCCGTTTCTGGTGCTCGGGGGCGCCGAGCGGTTACTGAGCACGATCCTGGTCGGGCTGTGCGCGCGGGGGTTTCGCGCGATCGTGGTGACGACCGTTCCCGCAGCGCCCGAACTCGGCGATACCGAGTCGTGGTTTGCCGCGGCGACAGAGGAAATCCATCATTTGCCGCGGTTCCTCGCGACCGGGGAATATGCGGATTTCGTAACGTATCTGATCGCCGCGAAGCATGTCGGGACCCTGTGGATCGCGGGCAGCGCCTGGGCCTACGCGGCGCTGCCGGGTTTGCGGGCGCGATTTCCCGCGCTGCGCGTCGTCGATTTGCTGTTCAATACGGTGGGTCACGGGGCGGCCAATCGGAGCCACGCCGCGCGGATTGACCTGACCCTGGTGGAAAACGGCGAAGTCCGGCGCTGGCTATTGGCGGCCGGCGAGACCGAGGCGCGGGTGCGGCTGATCCCGAGCGGAGTCGATCTGGCGCATTTCGCCCCCGCCGCGCGGTCCCGCCGGATGGCCGAGACGCTCGGCATCGGCCCCGGCTGCGTGATCGCCGGATTTGCCGGGCGGCTGTCGGAGGAGAAGGCGCCGCTCGCGATGCTGGCGATCGCCCGCTGGCTTCGGGCCGATCCACGGTTGCGGGTGGTGATCGCCGGCACCGGGCCGATGGAGCCGGCGCTGCGCCGGGCGGCGGCGCGGGTGCGTCCGGCGGGGCGCGTGCATGTGCTGGGGATGGTGCCCGAGCTACGGGACTGGCTGGGGAGCTTCGATGTGTTGGTGCTGCCCTCGGTGCTGGACGGGCGGCCGACGGTGGTGCTGGAGGCGCTGGCGATGGGAATCCCCGTGGTTGCCTCGGCGGTGGGCGGGGTGCCGGAGCTGGTGCGGGAGGGCGAGACGGGGTTCCTGTGCCGGCCGGGGGATAATGCGGGGTTCGCGCGGGCGGTTGGGCGGTTGGCGGGCGATCCTGGCCTGCGCGCGCGGATGGGGGCGGCGGGGCGACGGTTCGCGGAACGGGAGCTGGGCGTGGCGCGGATGGTTGGGGGGTACGCGGCGGCGTTGGCGGAGGCGCCTTCACCCGGCCCGCTGCGCGGGGCGCCTCGGAACCGGCAGGGAAACGGGAGCGGGCGCGCCTGGACAGCTACATTGCCTTGACCCTGGAATAAGCCCCCCCTACGGTTTCCGCCACGAATGGTCATCGAGGTCGCGCGGCAACCCATCGAGGGGGCGACATGGCATTCCGGCTTGGTACCCAGGACCTTGCCCGTCATGCCGCGAACGCGGCCGCATTGACCGCGCTTGGTACCGACCCCGCGATCGTCCGCAACTTCCAGGGCTCGTTGGTCGGCCCGGGCGATCCGCTGTACGATACCGACCGGCAGGAATCCAATCCGGCGTTCCAGGCCTTCCCGAAACTGATCGCCTATTGCGTGTGCGAAAGCGATGTTCGCATCGCGCTGAGGATCGCCCAGGGCACGAACCTGCGGGCCGCATGCCGCGCGGGCGGACATAGCACCGCCGGCTATTCGGTGAACGACGGCATCGTCATCGATGTCAGCCGGATGAATCAGGTGCGCGTGGACGAAGGGAAGAAGGTCGCGCTTATTCAGGCGGGCGCCACGTTCGGCATCGTCAACAGCATGCTGGACGCATACCAACTGCATGTGCCGGGGGGCGGCTGCGGCAGCGTCTGCATCGGCGGCTACATGCAGGGCGGCGGCTACGGTTTTACGTCCAGGATGCTCGGACTCAACATCGACAACGTGCTCTCATTCCGGATGATGCTGGCCGACGGAAGCATCGTCCAAGCCGACCGCACCACCAATGCCGACCTGTTCTGGTCGGTGCGCGGCGGTACCGGGAACAATTTCGGGGTTCTTCTGGACGTGCTGTATCGTCTATCCGACGTCTATCTGGTTTGGGGCTTCGGTCTGCAATGGAGCATCGACGACGCCCCGGCGGCGCTGCTGGAGATGCAGACCAACTATATGCGCACCGGCGCCTCGCCGAAGCTCGGCTACATGACGATCATCACCACCGACCCGTCGGGCAACCAGGTGCTGCTGATGCGCGGCATGTATTGCGGCACGCAAGCGGACGGAAAGGCGGCGATCGCCTCGCTGCTGGCCACGCCCGGGGCGGCGCTGACGATCGACATGGTCGGCCCCTATGCGACGCTCAATCAGGACCTTCTGGAGACGCCGTATCCGATCCCGCCACTGCCCGCCGACGCCAAGGAGGACAAGCAGGCCGGCTACATCGCCACCATGCTGACCTTGAGCGACTGGCGGAAGATCGTCGCCTACTACAAGACCACGCCGATCCCGTTCAATACTGCGGTGATCGAGCCATATGGCGGCTTTATCAATACCGTCGCCGCGAATGAGTGCGCGTTCGTGCATCGCGACGTGGACATGGATTTCTTCGTCGATGTGTTCTGGATCGACGACAAGGACCGCGCGGCGGCGGAGGCGTGGCTGGATGGGTTCATGACTCTGATGCAGCCCTATTTCAATGGTAAGGTCTATCAGAATTATCCGCGCCGCACGCTGACCGATTATCCGCTGAACTACTGGGGACTGGCGACCTACGCCGAGCTTTGCAAGGCGAAGCTGAAATACGATCCTGGCGCATTCTTCGATTTCCAGCAGGCGATCGGCGCCTGGCTCGGCTCCGTCCCGGATCGCGGGGTCGGCAATACCGCATTGACGGCGGCCCTTGGGCGGGCGATCGAGCGCGCGCCATGACATCCGCGCGGCAACCGGCCGGGCGCGCGGTGCGGCGCGTTGCGGGCGCGGCACATGAGTTCGCCTGACACGCCCGTCGTACGCCGGCTCGCGGCCGTCCTCGCGGCCGATGTCGTCGGCTACAGCAGACTGATGGGACAGGACGAACTCGGCACCCTCTCCCGCCTGAAAGGGCATCGCCGCGAACTCGTGGATGGCGCGGTCGCCGCGCATCAGGGGCGCATCGTCAAGACGACCGGCGACGGCATGCTGATCGAATTCCCCAGCGTCACCGACGCGCTGCTCTGTGCGGCCCATATCCAGCGGGGGATGCCCGCGCGCAACGCCGACCTGCCCGAGGAGCGGCGGATTGCGTTCCGGGTCGGCATCAATATCGGCGACCTCATCATCGAGAACGACGACATCTTCGGCAATGGCGTCAACGTCGCCGCCAGGCTGGAATCGATCGCGCCGCCGGGCGGTATTTGCATCTCGGGGGCAGTGTACGAGGAGGTTCGGGACCGGATTGCACTGTCTTATGAAGACGCCGGCGAGATCGTGCTCAAGAACATCGCGCGACCGGTCCGGGTGTATCGCGTCGGCCTGGTCGACGCCGTGCCGCCCAAAGCCGAGCCGGAGGGCAACCGCCTGCCCGTCGCGGTCCCGCTGCCGGACAAGCCGTCGCTGGCGGTGTTGCCGTTCCAGAACATGAGCGGCGAGGCCGAGTCGGAATATTTCGCAGACGGGATGGTGGAGGACGTCATCACCGCGCTATCGCGCATCGATTGGCTGTTCGTCATCGCCCGCAATTCGACCTTCACCTACAAGGGCCGCGCCGTGGATATCAAGCAGGTCGGGCGCGAGCTCGGCGTCCGCTACGTGCTGGAGGGCAGCGTGCGCAAGGCGGCCGGGCGGGTGCGCATCAGCGCCCAGCTGATCGATGCCGCCGACGGCGCGCATATCTGGGCCGACAGGTTCGACGGCAACCTCGACGACGTCTTCGAGCTGCAGGACCGGATCGCCGAGAGCGTCGCCGGGGCGATCGAGCCGAAGCTGCGGCTGGCGGAAATCGCGCGCAGCCGGCGCAAGCCGACCGATCGCATGGATGCCTATGATTGCTTCCTCCAGGCGCTGGCGAATTTCCACCTCATGCAACGGGAGCCGAACCGCGAGGCGGTACGTCTGCTCGAACGGGCGATCGCGATCGATCCCAACTACACCGCCGCCCATGCCCTCGCGGCACTGTGCTATGCGTTCCGCAAGGGCCAGGCCTGGATGGACGATCGCGCGGCCGAATCCGCCGAAGGGTTGCGGATGGCGCGGATCGCACTTGCCGCGGGCTACGACGACGCCA
The DNA here is from genome assembly GCA_021815835.1 of Pseudomonadota bacterium. Taxonomy (GTDB): domain Bacteria; phylum Pseudomonadota; class Alphaproteobacteria; order Acetobacterales; family Acetobacteraceae; genus JAJZVS01. The sequence continues at coordinate 919 of JAKAZN010000029.1, read as the reverse complement.
CGACGCTGTACATGGGCAGCCTCGCGCTCGCGTATCTGGGCGGAGAAAACGAGACCGCGGCGGGGCTGATCGATCGCGCCCTGAAGCTCAATCCCAATCTTGGCGCCGCCTGGAATCTCAGCGGCTGGATCAGGGTCTATCTCGGCGACGCCGCGACCGCGATCGAGCATTTCGGACGCGCCGCGCGGCTGAGCCCGCTGGACCCGATCGGGTACATTTTCTCCACCGGCTCGGCCTTCGCCCACTTCGTCGCGGAACGCTACGAGGACACGGTGCGGCTCGCCGACAAGGCGCTGCACGAGGGACCCGTGTTCCTGCCCGCCCTTCGCATCAAGGTCGCCGCGCTGGGCATGCTGGGCCGTGGCGAGGACGCCCGCCAGGAGGTGGAGCGCCTGCTGCGGCTGGAGCCGCAGTTGCGGTTATCGACGCTGCACCTGGCCATTCCCTGGGCTCCCGCGTTGTTGGCCCGGTATGCGCAAGGGTTGCGCGCGGCGGGCGTCGCCGAATAATCGCGAACCCTGGCGTAGGTTCCGGGCGACGTGGGCGCCGTTCCCGTGCGCATGGCGGCCTCGGCGCGGCACCGGGCGTCGCCAGGGCCGGTGACGGAATTGTCATCTGGAGCCGGGGAATAAACCGGGCGGCGGGCCGGTCTTGTCGGGTGTTCCTCAACTCGGAGACATCCCATGACCGAAACCCCCTCCCCCACCCGCCGGCGCCTGATGGAATGCGTCGGCTGGATCGGCACCGGCCTGGTCTGGACCGTGGCGGCCGGCGTGCCGACCACCGTCGCGGCGCTGGGGTCGGCCGACGCGGCGGCGATGCCGTCCGGCGGGCTGAGCTTCATCCAGATCAGCGACAGCCATATCGGCTTCAAGGCGCCCAATTACCCGGACGTGCCCGGCACGTTGCGCAATGCGGT
>JAKAZN010000028.1 GCA_021815835.1 Pseudomonadota bacterium | reverse complement strand
GATTCCCACCCCCCCTTGCACCGCGCCCCAGCCTCCCCGACATAACGCCCCAGGAGACACCCCGCGATGCCCGAGATCGAGATCTACACCCAGCCCTGGTGCCCCTACTGCGCCCGCGCCCTGCATCTGCTCGCTGAAAAAGGCGCGACCGTGCGCGAAATCAGCGCCCCGCACGGCACCGCCGAACGCGCCGAGGCCACCAAACGCTCCGGCGGCAGCAGCACCGTCCCGCAGATTTTCATCGCCGGGAAGCATATCGGCGGCTGCGACGACCTGCTCGCCCTCGATCGCGCGGGCAAGCTCGACCCGTTGCTAGCGGCCTGAACCCCCCGCCGCTTGCTAGCGGCCTGAACTCCCCGCCGCCAGCACCGCCCCCACCGGGAACGACCGCAGATTCTCCTGCGCCGTCTTGAACATCGCGTCCTGCGTGAAGCCCTTGCGCCGCGCCAGCACGTCGATCTCGTTGGACAGGTATTCGCCCAGCGACAGCGCCCCGATCATCCCGTCCGACCCGTGCGGCGCCGCGCCGGCGAACGCCCGCCCCAGCGCATAGACCATCAGCCCGTGATGCCCGTCATAGGTATCCAGCGCCTCCTGCACCGAGCTTGCCGCGGCGATCAGATACCGCCCCGTCTCGTGCCCCACATTCGCCAGCGCGTCGGCCGACACCGCGCCCGAGTAGCAGGTATCCAGGAACAGCACCGCGTCGCGCGCCCGGATTCGCGACAGTGCCGAAACGAGCGCGCTCTCGTCGATCGCCTGGCGCGCCACCGCGTTCCACGAGGTCAGATCGGACACGTCCTCGGGGATCAGCAGGAACGCTCCGCTGGCGCCCTCGGCCCGCGCGCCGTGCGAGGCGACATAGAACAGGAACGTATCATCCGGCCGCACCTCCGCCGCCAGCTTCGCGAACGCCGCCAGGATGCCGGCCCGGGTCGCCTGCGCGTCGGTCAGCAGGACCACATGCTCGGAGGCAAACACCTTCTTCCCCGAGGCCGCGGCCAGCCGCGCGAAATCCGTCGCGTCCGCCACCGCCGAATGCAGGGTCAGGCTGGGGGCGGCGAAATGATCGATCCCGACCGCCAGCACGAACAGCCGCCCCGCGCTCGCGCCCGCCGTTCCCCCCTCGGCTGGCGCCGCGTTCCCGCCGGTCAGATGCAGCGCCGGCGTCTCGGCATAGACGCTGTTGGTGCGGTCATAGGCCCGCACGCGCAATCGTTCCTGACCCGGATCGAGCTTCACCCGCAGGCTCGTTTGCACGTCATGCGCGCCCGAGGGGATCGCCGGCGGCGCCTCGCGGCCCACGTTGCGCCCGTTCAGGAACACGTCCAGATCGCCCAGCCCGCCGCCATGATCGGCCAGCCGCAAGGTCAGCCGCAGCGCCCGGCTGCCCGCCGGGAGCAGCCCCGCGCCGGAGGACAGATCGACCTTCACGCAGGACGAAGCGGTCTCGGCGCAGCCTGAAACCACCCGCACGCCCGGCTGATCGGCAAACCGCGCGGCCAGATCGCCGAGAGACGCCAGCCGCGCCGCCTCCGGCGCCGTATTGCCCGCCAGCGCCGCGCGCACCTCGGCGGGCGCATAGAGCGGGCGGAAGGCCTGGCCGAAGCTCGCCCAGGCCGGGGGCGTATCGGCCCCGCGATCGATCAGCAGGCCGACCAGGTCGTCCCCGCCGCGCTCCGATTCGTCGAAGAAGCCGCTCGGCGTGAACAGCACCCAGCGCTGGCCGTCGGCGGCCACGAACAAGGCGACGCGCGGGGTGATCGCGCGCGGCCCGATCCCGTACCAGCGGATGGTCCCGTCCAGCAGCGCCGCCGCCGCGATCGTGCCGGCCGCGTTCACCGTGACCGCCCAGGCCGCCGCCGGGATCGGCAGCGCCGCCAGTTCCCGCCCGGCCGGGCCGTACAGCCGCAGGTCGGTATCCGTGCCGAGCAGCACGCCGCCATGATGCGGCAGGATCGCGACCGAGCGGCTGAACTCCTCCGGCCCCAGCGCCAGGGGGTGCCCATCCAGGCGCGGCGCCGTGCTGTCCCGCCAGCCCGTCACCGTCACGCCCGGCGCCGTCGTCCGCGCGAACGCCAGCCCCGGATCGGATGCCGCGGCCGGCGTCAGCGCGCCGGACGCGGCATCGAACCGGAACCGCCCGGCCGCCGTCGTGAACACCACGTCCCGGCCAGCCGCCGACACCCCCAGGCCCCCCTCCCGCGAGGGGCGCAGATCCGCCAGCGGCGGGGCCGGCCGGATCGCCACGGCCCCATCCGTCCCGATCCGTCCCCAGCCCGGATCCTCCGCCGCATACACCGCGCCTCCGCCGGGAACGGCGCGCAAATCCAGGATCGTATCGTGCGAGGCCGCCAGATCCCGCGCCGGGCCCAGGCCGTAATCCCCCCAGGCGCGGATCACATACCCCGCCGCCCCATGCGCGTACCCGCCGGCGAGCAGCCGCACCTGGCCCGATGCGGTCGCCGCCCAGGCCACCGCGAGCAGCCCCTCCCCATGCAGGCCGCTCGTGTCCGGCTTGAACACCGGTGCCAGGTCGCGCGCCGAGACCACATCCACCACCAGCCGCCCGGCCTTGTCGGCCTGCGCGAACGTCACCGCGAGCAGCCCGCCATCCGGCGAGACCGCCAGCCCCCAAGGCTGCAACCCCGTCTGCTGCAACCCCGGCTCCGGCACCCGCGACGCCACCAGATGTCCGGCCGCGTCATAGGCCCGCAGCTTGCCGTCCGCCGCCGTGGTGTAGAGCCGGTTCCCCGCCCCGAACGCCACCCGCCGCACCGGCCCGGCGTAGTTCGGATCGGCCGCCACCAGCTTGCCGGAATGCGCATCCCACTCCCGCATCCCGCCATGCGCCAGCCCCGCGGCGAAGCGCGTCCCGTCCGGCGAAACGGCCAGATCGAAGACCGGCGCCGGCAGCCCCGGCAGCCGCCCGATCAGCCGGGCGCGGCGGACGCTGAACAGATAGATGCTGAACGTCCCGTCCCAGGACCCCCCCGTGGCCCCGGCGGCGAACACCCTTCGCCCATCCGGTGTCAGCGCGACGGCATAAAGCTCGCCCTCGTGCCCCGGCCCGATCGGCACCCGCAGCACCGCCCGTTCCTGCCCGTCCGGCAGCGACCAGAGCCGCACCGTCTTGTCGTACCCGGCCGAGGCCATCAGGCGCCCGTCGCCGTCCACCGACAGCCGCGCCACCGCGCCGATATGCCCGCCCGCCTCGATGCGCAGGAACGGGCGGTGCGGCACGGAACCGGCCGGAGGGGCGGCCCAGGCCGCGCCGGCGATCAGCACCGCCGCCAGCCCGAGCGCCAGGCTCCGGGCGCATCTGCGGAGCGGGGACATGCTCAGCTCGACAACTGGAACCCGCTGGTCTCGGCCGATTGCGTGACCGCGACGCTTTGCGCGAAGGCGTCGCGCCGCGCCGCGTTCGACCCGGCCAGGGTGCCGACCGAGCCGCCGCTTGCGCTGCTTCGCACCGTGGCGACGTGCACCGAGCGCACTCCCGGACCGGCGAGATCGCTCGCCGCGGTATAGCCGCGCGTCCCGCCCGGCGTGCGGACCAGCGCGTAGCCGTCCCGCCCGCCGGTCACCGTGACGCGCTCGCGCGGACGGAGCTGCTCCACTGAAGGGGCATCGGGGCTGGGGGTCAGCTTCAATGCCACGGCGCGGCGGACCGTCGCATTCCCCGACGGCACCGGGGGCGGAGGCGGCGCGCCCAGCCGCTGGGTCGCGTAGGCGAATTGCGCGCCGCGTCCCTGGATTCGGTCGTTGATGAGCTGCGCGAGACCGAGATCCCCCTGCGCAAGCTGGCGCAGTTCCGCCATCCGCCCCTCCGCCTGGTCGCGGTCGAGCCGCCCGGCGCGATACGCGGCGCGGACCTCGGCGGCCTGGTGGAACCGGCAATCGGTCAGGCGATCGAAAGTGTACTGGGTGCGGTCGATCTCCGCGTTCTCCCGCGAGAGATCGCCCGACATCCGGTCGGCCAGCGCCGCGTTGGACAGGTTCTGCTGCTCAAGCCCGCTCCAGTAGCCGGCGGCCCCGCCGACCACCGCGCCGGAGATCGCGCCGATCAGCGCCCCGTTCCAGCTCTGGCTGGCCACGCCACCGATCAGCGCGCCGCCGCCGGCGCCGATCGCCGCGCCGGCCAGGATCCGCGCGGCGAAAAAATTTCCGGTGGAATCGAGCGCGAGGACCCGGCCGCGGCAGGCATCGTCCGCCGGCTCATAGGCGATCCGTTGCGATTGGAAGCTGAGCGCGCCGGGCGCGCAACTGGCAAGCATCAGGCCGGCGGCGAGCAAGGTGCCCGCCGCGATCGCCTTTTGCGGTCTGGGCCGGGCGGGCGTGCCACGCGCCCGAGGCTGCGGTCCGAACATGGCCATGTGGTTTCCCTGGAACATTCCCGCCGGGCGCTTCCCCTGGCCAGGGGATGGGCCGGCCGGGAGAGCGCCCGCGCGCGGCGCAATTCAGCAGGAATCTTGCCAAATGGGAAGCGGGGAACGGCCGTCGGCGACCCGCACGGATGCGTGACGATGCGCCCCCGGACCGGTTCGGCCGGCGCCGGGGGCAGCCTCGGGGCTGATTCCCCTGGCACTCCGGCGCCCGGGATGCCATCTACAAGCCAGCACGGTCGCCGATCGCTCCGGCGGGCCGGTCCAGGGAACGATTCGACGCAATGATCCACTACCAGGTTCGATGCAGCCAGGCGCATGAGTTCGACGGCTGGTTCAAGGACAGCGCCGGGTTCGAGCGGCAGGCCGCGCGTGGGCTGATTTCCTGCCCGGTCTGCGGTGACACGAAGATCGCCCGCGCGTTGATGGCCCCGGCGCTGGGCCGCAAGGGCGCCGCGCCGGCCGAGGCACCCGAAGCGACGCCCGCCGTCCCGGCCGCGCCCATCCCGCCCATGCCAGCCGCGCCGCCGTCCGGGCCGACCGCCGTGGCCGGACAGATGCCCGATCATGTCCGCGCGATGCTCCAGCGCCTGCGTGGGGAGGTCGAGCGGAATTGCGACTATGTGGGTCCCGGCTTCGCCGAGGAGGCGCGGCGGATCCATAACGGCGAGGCCCCGGCGCGGGGAATCTACGGGGAGACGACGCCGGAGCAGGCGGAGAGCCTGGCCGAGGACGGCATCGGGTTCTCGCGAATCCCCTGGGTGCCGCGGGCGGACGGGTAGCGCGACGGCGCCCGGTTCAGTCGAACCCCGGTTCAGTCGAACCCCGGTTCAGTCGAACAAGGTCGCCAGCCGCCGTTTCATGCTGTCCGCGATATACAAAGCCAGCGCCTGGATCGTCGAGGTCGGGTTCACCCCGCCCGATGTCACCCAGATGCTGCCGTCGACGATGAACAGGTTCCTCACGTCGTGGCTGCGGCCCCAGGCGTTCACCACCGACCGTTCCGGATCGTTGCCCATCCGCGCCGTGCCCAGCAGATGCCCCGGGCTGTTGAGGATCGTGCGCGAGGTATAGAGGTTCGTCGCCCCCGCCGCGTCCAGAATCTCCGTCGCCCGGGCGATGCCGTGTTCCATCATGCGCCGCGTGTTCTCGCTGATCGCGTAGTCGATCCGCGGCGCCGGGATGCCGTGACTGTCCTTCAGCACCGGGTCGAGCGTGACGCGGTTATGCTCCTCCGGCAGGTCCTCGCAGGCGATGCCGATCTGCAGGCGGTGATACAGCAGCCGCCGATAGGCGCGGTGATGGTCTTGGCCCCAGGGCAGCATGCCGATGGCGGCGCTGGTGACGGCCTCGTTCACCACGCCGGTGCCGCGGGCGAACTGGAGCGTGTAGCCACGCACGAAATCGCGCGCGGGATCGGTCTCGTAGAACTGCTTGCTCCACAGCACCGTCATCGGCGCGCGGTCGCCGTCCAGTTCCGCGTCCACATAGCCGCGCACCTGCGGCCAGGGATGCAGCATCAGGTTCTTGCCGACCAGGCCACTGGAATTGGCGAGCCCGTTGGGGAATCGCGCCGAGGCCGAGTTCAGCAGCAGGCGCGGGGTGCCGATACCGTTGCACGCCAGGATCACCACTTCGGCCGGCTGGAACCGTTCCACGCCATCGGCATCGTAGTAGATCGCGCCGGCGGCCATGCCGTGTTCGTCGGTGGTGATCTCGCGCACCCGACACCGCGTGCGCAGCTCGACCCCGGCGCGGATCGCCGCCGGCCAGTAGGTGATGTCGGTGCTCGCCTTGGCGCCCTGCGCGCAGCCCGGCGTGCAATGGCCGAGATTGATGCAGGCCGCCCGGCCTTCGTATTCGGTGGTGGCAACCGTGGTGTCGGACGGCCACCAATGCCAGCCGAGCTTGTTCATCGCCCGGGCGTAGGCCATGCCGGTGCGGCCGAGCGGCACGGGCGGCATCGGCGGCGCGCGCGGCGGCACGCCGGGATCGCCGGCGAGGCCCGACACGCCCATCATGCGGTCGTTCTCGGCGAAGAACGGCTCCAGGGTCCGGTAATCGACCGGCCAGTCGTCCGCCACGCCGTCCAATGAGCGGGTCCGGAAATCCGACGGATGCATGCGCGGGAAATGCGCGGTGTAGAGGATGGTGCCGCCGCCCACGCCGTTGAAATTGGCGACCTTCATCAATGAATTGTCGTCGTTGACGGGGTAGTCGGTGTCGCGTCCGCGCCGGTTCGGACTGAGATCGAAATCGCTGTAGCGCCGGGCTTCCCAGTCGCGACCATTGCTGGGGAAGTCGGTGGGCTTCATCCAATCGCCCTGCTCCAGGCAGAGGATCTTCATGCGCGTCTCGGCCAGGCTCCAGGCCACCGCCGCGCCCGAGGCGCCGGAGCCGATGATCAGCACATCGACCCGATCGTTGCGGGCGGTCATGGCGCGTCACGCCACAGCTTCGGGCGCGCGCGCACCGGATCGAGCAGCGACCAGTCGCCCTGTTCCAGCGTGTGTCCCTTCGGGAAGGGCGGGCGCGGTTCCAGGCCCAGGGAGCGCACCACGCGGTCGTCGCGGTAATAGCATTGCAGGATGACGCGCCCGAGGATGGTTACGTCCGGGGTGTTGGTGGCCAGGAACGCCGCCGCCACTGCGTCCTGGCCCGCCTCGTCGAGCGCTGCGAAGCTGCCGCCCGCCTGCGCGGCAAGGCGGGCCAGCGCGGCACGAACGCTGTCGCGGTCGCGGCCCAGGGAGCGCAGGATATCGTCGAAGATCGCCGCGTCATCGGCGCCGGGGACGGCGAACTCCTTGCTCGCCGGGATCATGAGGCCGGCGAGCGCGCGCAAATCCTGGCGTTGCGCCGGGGACAGGTCCGTTTCAGCAGCGCTTTGCATGGCTGGCTCGATCGAACAAGGAATGCGGTTCAGCGTACCGTGCGGGCGTCCCGTGTCAATCGGCGGAGCCCGTGGCAGGCGAAGCATCGCGCGAGCGGTGCACCGCATCCCGTCCCGCGATGTATCCTTGGCAGATCGCGCGCGCCAGGCCGTGCTGGCTGAACCCGCCCGCCGATTCCCCGCCGCAATACAGACCCGGAATCACCTGCCCACCCAGATCGACCACCCGGCAGCGCGCATCGATCCGCAGCCCCATGCGCGTGTCATGGATCACCGGGCTCGCCCAGGCGGCGAAGAACGGCGGCGTCGCGATCTTGTGCAGCGGCCGGGGTTTTCCGAAATCCTCGTCCGTCCCCGACTCCACGAACCCGTTGTACCGCGCCACCGTGCGCTCCAGGTTCTCCGGCGGCATGCGCATCCGCTGGTACCGCATCGCGATCTTGTCGGCCAGTTCCGCCAGCGTATCGGCGCCGAAGAAGAACCCCCCGGCGCGATCGACATGCGGCGCCTCGGTCACCCATGCCTCGCGCCGCACCGCATCCGCGTCGAAAATCGCCCAGATCGGCCCGCCGCCATTGTGCCCGTCGCCGATCCCCGCCATCGCCGCGTTCAGCCAGTTGTTCGGCCGGAACACGATGTTGTTCGCATTCCGCCAGCTCCCTTGCGTATAGGGATCGAGCGAATTGTAATTATTCGTGGTGAATCCCGGCCCGGTCTCGGCATAGAACCGCTGCCCCAGCATGTTCACCGTGATCACATCCTGCCAGTCGCGCACCGGCAGACCGATCGATCCGGCCTTGTCGAACACGGCGCTGCCTGGATACCAGCGGAGGTTCTGATAGCCGTACTGGCAGCCGATCGCCGCCGGCTTGGTCAGGTTGAAGCCGAACTCGCCGACCTGGTTGTACATCCCCCACAGCGACGCGCCGATGGCCATCGCCGCCAGCTCGCCGCTGGCATCCTGGTCCGACCAGGGCATGCCGGCGAGGCCGCAATATTCCTCGGTCAGCCGCGGATCGACCATGCGGCGGAAATTGACGTTCCCGGTCGAGCCGCCGGTGCCGATGATCACCGCCCGGCGCGCGCGAACAGCCAGCCGCGCCCCCGCATGGTCCACCGCGATGCCCAGCACGCGTCCTGCGGTCGGTGCCTCGCGATACAGCCCGACCATGCGGTGGCGCAGCAGGATCCGCACGCCCGCCTGGCGCGCCGCCGCCTCCAAAGGCCGCATCAGGCCGTTGCCCGAGGAGCGCGTCGCCTGCTCCTTCGGATCGGCGGGGAGGCCGGTCTGCACCATCGGCCAGTGCGACACGGCGCAATGCATCTCGCGCGGCGCCGAATTGCCGACCGCGTTGCCGCCCTGCGCATCCGGCGCCTTGTCCACGAACACGACGCCATGCGCGACCAGCCAATCGAAGGTCTCGACATTGCAGTCCACGAAGGCACGGACGATCTCGCGATCGTTGTAGCGGTAGTCGGGAAAGCCGTTCGGTTCCACCACCGACCAGTCGGTCAGGTCGCGGAACAGCAATTCGGGCGAGTCCGCGATGCCGTGCTGCCGTTGCGCGCTGGTGCCGCCGCCCAGCGGCACGTTGCCGCCGCTGGTGATCGCGTGCCCGCCGATGTCGTGCTCCTGTTCCACCACGATGACCGACGCGCCGGCCTCGGCCGCCACGATCGCCGCCGTCATCCCGGTGGCGCCGGAGCCGATCACCACAATATCCGCCTCGGCCTGCCACGCGTCCGGCGGCGGCCCGGCCGCGGCAATGTCAGCGCGACCCGAAGCATGCTCCGATTTGTCTGCCATTTCGATTCGTCCGGACCTTGTTGGCTGCGGTTGTCGGGAACCACGGCGGGGTCATGACGTCAACGGTCCGAACACCATGCCCCAGGCCGATCGATCGTCGCGGGCCGAAAGCTTAACTGCTTTGAAATTCGAACCCGGGCAGGGTTCAGGGGCCCATGGGCCGGCATCGGTTCCGCCGCGACGCCCAGGATAAAATCGTGCCGCACAGAAACCATCCGCAGCGCGAGGGGGTGAGATGGACGACGCCGGCCAGCATCGGTTCCGCCCCGCCGGGGCTTCCAGCGTCTCAACCGCTGTCGAGGACGCGTCACTGCACCCGAAGCCATTGGGCCCGACGGCATTGGTCGGGTCACCAGAAACACCGAACGGTTCCGGCGCGGGGTCTCCGAATGGATGCAAGGGCGCGGCACCGGGCGGGGACACGTCCGGCCTGCCGCCTGCGGCCCGCTCAGCCGACGGCGAAGGTGCCTCCTCGCGGTGTTCCGCGCCACTGCTCCGTCTCGCCCGCCATCTGAGGACACTCGACCAGGATCCGGCCTGGCGTCGCTATGCCGACCCGACCGCGCCGACGCCTCAGCCGAGCGTCGCGTCCCAGGCCCAGGATGCCTCCCAGGATGCCTCCCGGGAGGCGCTTGAGCAGGTGCTACAGGCGCTGTCGCGTCGCCTCGTCGCGCAAAATCAGCCACCGCTCCCCAAATTGGTGCGTGCGGACGCGGACAAGTTGGCGCGGCTTCATGTCCTGGCGCGGATGCTGTCGGCCGAACTCGACCGGGCGCCCGACCTCAGGCCGGCCGCTGTCCCAGTGCCTGCCGCGATCCCGACACTGGCCCCGTCGCGTACGGCCCAGGCGGAAATGCGGGCCATGGAGCCGCCCAAATCGGGCGCCAGCCGGAGAGGTTTCGCCCTGGC
>JAKAZN010000027.1 GCA_021815835.1 Pseudomonadota bacterium | reverse complement strand
GGTGATCGGGCTGATGCCGCTGGGCTGGCCGGTCCCGGTCACGCTGTGGGAGGCGGGAAAAACCCGCGTTGTGACGATCCGGACGGTGGAATGGCCGCATCTGATGGAGGCGCGCGGGACCATGGTGCCGGCGCCGGGCGCGAAGCCGCCGCTGCCCTCGCCCGGGCTTGGGCTGCTGCTGGCGCGGATCAGCGACGCGGCGCGCAAGGAGTACGGGATCGGGCCGGAGCAGGGCCTGCTGGTCGTGGCCGTGGACAAGGACTCGGAAGCCTTTGTGCGCGGCATCACCGTCGGCACCGTGATCGAGAAGATCGCGGGCAAGCGCGTGACCGAGCCCTTCGCGGCGTATCGGCTGATCGAGGCGCTGGGGCGGACGCACCGGTTCATTCCGGTGCTGGCGCGCTGGTCGGATGGGGCGCGCTGGATCGCGCTGCGCCCCGGCTATCAGGAGCCGGCCGAGCATGGTGCGCCCGAAATCCCCCTCGCACGGCGGGATGGCGCGGGAACGCCGGCACGAGCGTCGGCGCGGGAACGGATGGGCGCGGGCGCGCGGTAGCGAACGCCCCGGCCCCGCGTCCCGCGCCGCGAATCCCCTTGCGGTGGCAAAACCCGGCCGATAGAGACTCCGCCAGGCCCGAACCGTCCGCCATCGAGACGGCGGCCCCAAGGGAGGACCCGAACCCCATGACCGCATGTCGCGACCGCCTCATCCGCCGCCTGCTGGTGCTGCTCTCGCTGCTCGCCCCCGCGCCGGCGTTCGCGGCCAACCCGTCCATGATGACGGATTTCAGCTACGCATCCCCGCGCTTCATCCATCCCCACGCCTTCGCCGCCGAGCGGGTGGTGGTCCAGGTGAGCCAGGGCGATCCGGCGCGCTGGACCCTGGTGCTGAACAATGCCGCCAACATGCTGGACTACATGGGTCAGGACCGGCTGCAGATCGTCGTGGTCGCCTACGGACCCGGGCTGAAGATGCTGTTCAAGGACAGCCCGGTGGCGAAACGCATCGCCTCGCTGGACGCGGCGGGGGTGGAGTTCGACGCCTGCCACAACACGATGCTGGGCATGGCGAAGACCATGGGGCACATGCCGGTGCTGGTCGATCAGGCGGTGATCGTGCCGGCTGGCGTGATCCGCATCCTGCAACTGGAGAAGCATGGGTTCGCCTATCTGAAGCCATGACGGGAACGCGGGCCGCGCTGCTGGCCGGCTGGCTGGCGCTCGGTGCGCCGCAAGCGGCCCGCGCCGCGCCCCCGCCCCCGCCACCGGCGCGCTTCGATCCCCCGCCGGCGGCGCGCTTCGATCCCGCGCCGGCGGCGCGCTTTGATATCGTCCGCATCACCCCGCATGGCCGCGCGCTGATCGCCGGGCACGCGCCGCCGGGTGCGCGGGTCGTGGTATTCGCCGACGGCAAGCGGCTGGGCACCGCGACCGCGGACGGCTCGGGCAGTTGGCTGCTGTTGCCGCAAGCGCGGCTGCCGACCGGGACGGCGGCGCTGCATCTTTCGGTCCGCCTCCTACCTGCGCCCACCCGATAGCGCCCGGCCCTTGCCGACGCGGGCCGGGCACCCGCATAACGCGCCCATGGCCCTTGGTGATTCCCTCCGTCTGGTGCTCGCCCCCCCGCATCCCGCGTCCCGCCCGTTCCTGGCGGGCGGCGCGGTCGCCTTCGTGCTGGGCCTGGTGCTGGCGCATTGGCTGGCCTGGCTCGCGCTGCTGTTCCTGGCCTTCTGCCTCTATTTCTTCCGCGACCCCGAGCGGGTGGCGCCGGCGCGCGCAAATCTTCTGCTGGCGCCGGCGGACGGAAAAGTGGTCTCGGTCGCGCCCGCCGCGCCGCCGGCGGAGCTGGGCCTCGGCCCGACCCCGCGCTGGCGGGTGGGGATTTTCCTGTCGGTGCTCGACGTGCACGTGAACCGCATTCCGGCGGACGGCACCGTCACCCGCATCGCCTATCGGCACGGGAGCTTCGTGAACGCCAGCCTCGACAAGGCCTCGGACGACAACGAACGCAACGCGCTGGCGATCCGCCTGCCGGACGGGCGGGAGATCGCGGTGGTGCAGATCGCCGGGCTGATCGCGCGGCGCATCCTGTGCCATGTGCGCGAGGGCGACGCCGTGCATGCCGGCGCGCGCTTCGGCATCATCCGTTTCGGCAGCCGCACGGACCTCTATCTGCCCGAGGGCGTGCGTCCGCTGGTGAGCGAGGGCCAGACCATGATCGGCGGGGAGACGGTGATCGCGGAGCTCGGCGCGGGAAGCGCGGCGTGAGCCTCGTGCCCGGCCCGGGTTGGACGGGACCGGAGCGCGATTCGCCCATGCGCCGGCTGCGCACGAAGCTGCGCCCGCGCGCCCGGCCGCGCTACAAGGGGCCGTCCTTCAACCGGGTGGTTCCGAATATCCTGACCCTGATCGGGCTGTCGGCGGGGCTGACCGGGCTGCGTTTCGCGCTGGCCGGCCGGTTCGGCCCCGCGGTGGTGGCGATCGTGCTGGCCGGCGCGATCGACGGGCTGGACGGGCGGATCGCGCGGCTGCTGAAGGGCGTCTCCCGCTTCGGCGCGGAGTTCGACAGCCTGAGCGATTTCTTCTGCTTCGGCGTGGCACCGGCCTTCATGGTCTATCTCTGGTCCTTGCAGCGGCTGGGCGGCGCGGGGTTCATCCCCTGCCTGATGTTTGCCGTCTGCATGGCGCTGCGGCTGGCGCGCTTCAACGCCGCGCTGGAGGGCGCGCCGCGGCCGGCCTACGCCTATAATTTCTTCACCGGCGTGCCGGCGCCGGCCGGAGCCGGGATCGCGCTGCTGCCGCTGTTCCTGGGGCTGGAGGCCGAGACCCAGCATATCGGCTGGCTGCTGGATTTCGCGCGCAGCCCGTTCCTGACCGCGCCCGTGCTGGCCGGCACCGCGCTCTTGTCCGTCTCCACCCTGCCGGTCTGGAGCTTCAAGAATTTCAAGGTGCCGGCGGATTACGTGCTGCCGCTGCTGCTGGGGACCGGGTTGTTCGCCGCGGTGCTGATGGCCGATCCGTGGGGCGCGCTGGCCGGGGTGACCTTGCTCTATCTGGTCATGCTGCCGTTCAGCGTGCGCAGCTTCCGCCGCCTGCGGCGGGAGGCGGAGGCCGAGCCGGACGCCGCGTGACCAGGGACCATCGGGGGAACGCCCCGCATCTTCCGTCTCCCGCGAGAGCGGCGGAGGTGGCGTTGGGACGGGGCGGGCACACCCTCCCGCACCCGGGAGAGGGGGGTTGCGTGGCGGCCGGTGCGCCCATGCCATATGCGATTGCCCTGGGTGTCATCCCGAGCAGCCAGCCCACCGCGCATCCGACCATCCACGCGCATCTGCCCGCTTCGCACCACGCCTCCGCGGTCGAACACGGCAGGCACGTCATGATCCGCAATCGCTGGATCAGCGCGGAACCGCTGCGCATCGACAGATCAGGCCGCGTTTCCGGCAGCGTGGCCCGAAGCCGTGGCGTGCAGCAACCCCTGCGGCCCGCCGCAATCACCAACGCGCCACGGCACGATCCCCGCCGCGCGCAGCGGCGCCAGCAGCGCATCCGCCGGCCGGCGCGGGGTGGCGTAGGTCAGCAGCGCGAGATCGGGGATCACGCCGCCGCCGGTGCCGAACACGCTGCGGTACCGCAGCCGTCCGGCTTCGATGCCGCTATCCCATTCCGGTGTGGCTAAAACGATCGTCTCGATTCCCTGCGTGCCCATCCGCCGCAGGATGCCCTGCCGGCTCACCAGCGGAATCTCGGTGGCAATAGTATCGCGCGGCGTGACGATCACCATGCGATCGAACCGCGCGCGCAGGAACTCGGCCGCCGCATAGACACCTTCCCCGTGGTCCATGTCGAACAGGACCGCCGTGCCGGGCTGGCGTCCGCTCCGCCCGGCGAGCATGGCCACGGTGTCTTCGAGATCGAGTACCATCCCGCTCGCCACCGCCTCGGCCGGCAGCCAGGCCGGTGGCAGCATCGCGGCACCGGTAGCCAGGACCACCGCGTCGGGGCGCAGCGCCAGGATGTCGGCGCTACCAGCCGCGACCCCAAGCTCGAACCGTGCGCCCTCCCGCCGCGCGGCGACCGCCTGGTAGTCATAGATGCTGGTGATCGTCTCCCCGCCCGGCAGCAACGCGCGCAACCGGGCCTTGCCGCCCGGCTCGGCGGAGCGGCCGAACACGGTCACCGCATGACCGCGCGCCGCCGCCACCCAGGCCGCTTCCAATCCGGCGACGCCGGCGCCGACGATCACCATGCGCTTACGATAGGCGGCGCGGCGGGGACGGAAATCGACCTCGTCCGGCGCGGCTACACGCGGATTGTTCACGCAGGCGATCGGCTGGTGCCGGGCCGCAATCGTGCCCCAGCAGGTGTTGCAGGACAGGCAATAGCGGATGTCGTGCGACCGCCCACGCGCGGCCTTCGCGAGCCAGGCCGGATCCGCCACCAGGGCGCGGCCGAGCCCCACGAGCTCCGCCGCACCGCCCGCGACGATCGCCTCCGCCTCCGCCGGATCGGTGATGCGCCCGAGCGCCACCAGCGGCACGCCGTGCAGCGCGGGCCGCAGGCGATGCAGCAGCGGCAGATAGGGCAGGCGCGGGCCATGCCGGTCCGGCACGTGCATCTCCAGCGAGGCCGCGTGCGCGCCTTGCGCGAAGCAGACGTACTCCACCGCGCCCGAGGCCGTGAGGCCGGCGGCGATCCGCGCCGCTTCCTCCGGACCGACACCGCCCGGCACGCCATCGTCCCCGGGCAGTTTGAGGCCGATGATGAAACGATGTCCGCACAGCGCACGGATCGCCGCGATCAGCTCGACCAGCAGGCGGGTGCGTCCGACCAGATCGTTGCCGTAGGCGTCGGTTCGGCGGTTCGCCCACGGCGAGAGGAACTGATGGAACAGATGGCCATGCGCGGCGGACAGTTCCACGCCGCTGAAACCACAACGTTGCAGCCGCGCCGCGGAGCCGGCAAAGGCGGCGATCATGCGGGCGATCTCGCCGGCGGCGAGCGCGCGCGGCATGGTCCAGCTCAGGTCGTCGGGCAGCGCCGAGGGGCCGACCGCCTCTGGATTGCGCCCGCCCTGGTGATAGCCGCGTCCGCCGTCCTGGATCTGGCCGAGCAGCCGGCAGTCCTGCGCTTCCACGGCGTCCGCCCAGCGTTTCAAGCCGTCCAGGTCGTCGTCGTTCCAGACCTGCGCGCGCGGCAGGCCGGCTTGGTGCGGGGCCATGCCCAGCGGCTCGGTCACCGTGGCGGCGGCACCGCCCCTGGCCCGGTTCGCGTGATACTGGATCAGTGCGGGGCTGACCCGGCCATCGCGAGAAAGCACCGTGGTCATGGAGGCGTGAATCAGCCGGTTGCGCAACGGAATGCCGGCCAAGGTGATCGGGCTTTGCAGCGCCGGATAGGCGAGGGGCTGGTTCATGCGCCGGCCTGGGGTGCCACGATCATGGGGCTCCCTGCATCTTCACCCAGGCCTCTCCCGGATGCAGCACCGTGCCGAGGCGCGCGGCAGCGGCAACGATCTCGGCCAGCGCATCGCCTTCCCCCGCCACGTCGCGCGGGACGGTCTGGTTCTTCGCGTCGTGGCGGAAGAAGCGGAACCCGGCGCCGGTGATCTTCCCGCCCGTGACCTCGAGCCGCGCCATCATGCCGACCCAGTTGCCATGTGCCCGCCCGGCGCGGGCGGTTGTTGGCAACCCCGACCGCATCGAACCCGGCCTGGCGCAACGCTTCGCCCGCCGGGCCGGGATCGGCAAAGAAACCCTCGTTGTGAAACGAATGCCCACCCGGGGGCGCGTAGAGGCAGCATTCCGGATTCCCGAACACCAGCGCCGCCTCGGCCAGGTCGCCGCGCACGCGTGCGAACGGCACCGCGGGGTCAGTGACGTTGAGAAGGTTCACGTCACCGGTCAGGATCAAGGTCGTCGCCATCATCGCCTCCCCATGCTCGGTCCGTTGATTTGACACTCCTGGATGCCGCGGCTTGTCCGTCTTTCACCTATGATGGGCCGACGCTACGGCGCGGCAACCCTGACGCGCAAGCGTGGGGGAACGGGGAAAGGAACGAGCGGATGAGACTAACCGCTGCGGTATCCGAACACCTGGCCGGAATCGGCTGCGACGATCTCGGGGATGCCGCCGGCGCTGTTCGCGCTTGCCGAGGGGCGCGTTGCCGGGGCGGTCTGACCCACCGGGCACAGACCGGGGATCGAAGGGGTCCGATGTTGTGAAACGGCCCGGGCCTGGACGATATCGCCAGGATTGGCGATCAAAACCTTCGGATTTGACGCCAGGGCGCACCTGAGTCAGCGTCGCTTTAGCAGCCGGGAGGAAAAAATGGCCGAAGTCGATGGCGCCACATTGCTGGCGCGCAGCCTGAAGCAGCAGGGCGTGCAATTCATGTTCGGGATCGTCGGGTTTCCCGTCGGGCCGATCGCTGCGGCGGCGCAGGAAGCCGGCATCACCTATCTCGGGATGCGCAACGAACAATCGGCGTCCTACGCCGCGCAGGCGGTGGGATACCTTACCGGCCGGCCCGGCGCCTGCCTGGTCGTATCCGGCCCCGGCGTCGTGCACGGCCTGGCCGGGCTCGCCAACGCCCAGCAGAATTGCTGGCCGATGATCCTGATCGGCGGCGCATCGCCAGTGTATCAGAATGGCATGGGCGCGTTCCAGGAGGAACGTCAGGTGCAGATCGCCTCGCCGTTCTGCAAATTCGCGCACGCGGTGGAGCATGTGCACCGCATTCCGTTCTACGTTGAAATGGCGGTGCGGTATTCGATCTACGGCCGCCCCGGCGCGACCTATCTGGATATGCCGGACGACATCATCCTGGGCAAGGTGGACGAAGCGAAGGTGCATGCGGCCGCAACAGTCGCCGAACCGCCGCGCTTCCAGGCGATGGCGGAAGACATCGACAAGGCCCTGAACACGCTGGAGGCGGCGGAGCGGCCGCTGGTCATCGTCGGCAAAGGCATGGGCTGGTCGCGCGCCGAGGATGAGGTGCGCAAGTTCATCGATCGCACGCGGTTGCCGTTCCTCGCCTCGCCCATGGGCAAGGGGGTGATGGACGACAACCACCCGCTGTCGGTCGGCGCGGCGCGCAGCCACGCGCTGGCCGAGGCCGACGTGATCTTCCTGATGGGCGCGCGGCTGAACTGGATCATGCATTTCGGCCTGCCGCCGCGCTTCAACAAGAAGGTGCGGATCATCCAGCTGGATATCTCGCCCGAAGCGATCAGCCAGAACGTCCCGGCGGAAGTGGCGTTGGTCGGTGACGGCCGCGCGATCGTCGGGCAGCTGAACAAGGCGCTGGAAAGCCGCCAGTGGTTCTATCCGAAGGACACGCCCTGGCATCAGGCGATCGCCGAGAAATCGGCCGCGAACGCGAAACAGATCCAGCCGATGATCGACGACGACTCCGCGCCGACCAACTACTATCGCGCCTTCAAGGACATCACCGCGTGGCTGCCGAAGAACGCGGTCATCGTCGGTGAGGGCGCCAACACGATGGATATCGGCCGCACCCAGATGGCCAATGCCGATGCGCGGCTGCGTCTGGATGCCGGCACCTACGGTACCATGGGCATCGGCATGGGCTTCACCATCGCCGCCGCGGTGGCCCATCCCGACCGCCCGATCGTTTCGGTCTTTGGCGACGCGGCGATCGGCTTCTCCGGCATGGAGATCGAGACCGCCTGTCGCTACAAGCTGCCGGTGAAGATCATCGTGC
The DNA here is from genome assembly GCA_021815835.1 of Pseudomonadota bacterium. Taxonomy (GTDB): domain Bacteria; phylum Pseudomonadota; class Alphaproteobacteria; order Acetobacterales; family Acetobacteraceae; genus JAJZVS01. The sequence goes on along the minus strand of JAKAZN010000027.1, from coordinate 2,271 downwards.
TGAACAACGGCGGCATCGGCAGCGGCATGGCGGAATTCCCGGACGATCGCAGCACGCTGCCGCCACGGGCGATGACCATCGGCTCGGGCTACGAGAAGGTGATGGAGGCGTTCGGCGGCAAGGGATTCTATGTCGATGACCCGAAGGATCTGCGCGCCGCGCTGGACGCGGCGCTGGCCCATGACGGCCCGGCGCTGGTGAACGTGAAGCTGCACCACGCCGCCGGACGCAAGCCGCAGCAATTCGGCTGGCACACCACCTGACGGCGGCGCGGCGCGATCAGCCGCCGATCACCGCCGCTGCGCGCAGCCTTCCCAGCGCGTCGGCATCCAGCCCGAGCCACGCGGCCAGCACCTCGTCGCTGTGCTGGCCGAGCAGGGGCGCGGCGGTGACCGGAAGCGTGCGGCCGGAATAGCGCACCGGCCAGCCGCTCATGGTGTACGCACCGATCGTGGGATGCTGCATCGTCTGGCGGATGCCGCGCGCTTCGAAGGTCTTGTCGTTGGCAAGCTCCAACGTGTCCAGCACCGGCCCGGCCGGGATGGTGGCGCTGCCGACCAGGCGCATCGCCTCGTGCTTGTCGTGCTGGCGGGTCCAGGCCGACACGATTGCATCGACCTCCGCGCGCCGTTCGGTGCGGGCGTCGGGCGTGGCGTAGTTCGGATCGCCCAAAAGGTCCTCGCGTCCCATCACCTTCAGCAGGCGTGTCCAGTGTTCCGGATTGGCGCGGCTGGTGTAGATATAGACGTAATCGTTCGGGCCGCCGCCCGCGGTGGGATACACGCCGATCGGCGGATTGCCGCCGCCCACCGTCTTCGATCCGGCGCGCGGCGCCGCCTGGCCGGTCCGCTCCATGAAGGTGAAGGCGTTGCGGATGAAATGCAGGATCGAATCCTGCATCGCCAGTTGCAGATGCTCGCCCTGCCCGGTACGCAGCTTGCGCACATACGCACCCAGCACCGAGATCGCCATCAACATGCCGGTCCCGGTATCGCCGATCGTGGCGCCAGGCTTGCACGGGGGGCCGTCTTCCTCCCCGGTGATGCTCATCAGGCCCCCGGCCGCCTGGGCGATCATGTCGAACGCCAGGTTGCGCTCGAACGGGCTGCCCTCGCCGAAACCCTTGGTCTGGCAGTAGATGATCCCGGGATTGAGCGCGCGGATCACGTCGGGACCAAGGCCCAGCCGCTCGATCGCACCCGGGGCGAAGTTCTCGCAGAACACGTCGGCCCGCTTCGCCATGTCCTTCACCAGATCGACTCCGCGAGGGTCCTTCAGGTCGATGGCGACCGATTTCTTGTTGGCGTTGTATTGCAGGAAGTAGAACGCATCCTGCCCTGGCTTGCCACCCGCGGTGCGACCGGGATCGCCGGATTTCGGATTCTCCACCTTGACGACTTCGGCGCCCATCCACGCAAGCGCCTCGGTGCAGGATGGGCCTGCCTCGAACTGCGTCAGATCGACAATCTTCATTCCAACAAGACATGTCTCGGCGCCGCCGGTCATTCTCGGGCACTCCCCTGAAGAAAGCATTGGCATAGCCTACGCTCGCTCCTGGCTTGGCGGAAAGACGGCCGGCAGCTCTGAACCGCATCGGGTTTATCGGGGCCCTGCGTTATCGACCTGCCCGCCCGGCACGCCGCGCGCTGGCCCCCCGTTCCGCGCCACGCCGTCCCGTCCCATGTGAAGACTCCGCCATGATCCGGCCCGGGGTTCACCGCAACCGCGAAATCGGGAAAGCCGCCCCTCCCGCCTCCGCCGGCCCCGGCCGCACCGCCTGCAATTCGGCCGAAATCCGCCCCGCCGCCTCCATCGCAAGCCCACCCAGGAACGCCGCATCCGCCGGGCTCACCCGCTCCTTCACCCGCACCAGGCACAGGCTCGCGGTCACCGCCCCCGGCGCATGGAAGATCGGCGCCGAGATCCCCACCAGCGCGGTATCGATATCGCTCGACACCAGATACCCCGCGCGCCGGATCGCGCGCAGCCGGTCGCGGAACTCGGTCCAGCTCGCCCCCAGCCCCGCGGCCTGGATCTCCGCCCCATGGCTCAGCGCCAGGTTGCGCAACTGATAGGTCGGCAGATGCGCCAGGATCACCCGCGCGGGGGACCCGCGGAACAGGGAGAACGGCCGCCCTCGCTCCATGCTCATGGTGATCGTGGGATCGGTCTTGTCCTGCAGCACGGTCAGCACCCGCAGACCGTAGAAGGTGCAGAGCAACTGGCCGCCGGCCACGATATCGCGTAGTTCCGCCATCACCGGCGGCGCGA
>JAKAZN010000026.1 GCA_021815835.1 Pseudomonadota bacterium | reverse complement strand
TCGAGGACATCCTGCTGGCGGTGGTCGATGGCCTCAAGGGGTTCCCGGAGGCGATCACGGCCGTCTTTCCCGAGACGATCGTGCAGACCTGCATCGTCCATCTGCTCCGGAATTCGATGGATTTCGTATCCTACAAGGACCGCAAGGCGGTCGCGGCCGCGCTCAAGGACATATACCGGGCCGTTGATGCCAGGGCCGCCGAGGCCGCTCTCGCCGATTTCGAGGCCGGTCCATGGGGCCAGAAATACCCCGCCATCGGCCAGAGCTGGCGCCGGGTATGGCAGGAAGTCATCCCTTTTTTCGGCTTTCCGGGCGACGTTCGTCGGATCATTTATACAACGAACGCCATAGAAGCTTTGAATTCCAAGCTGCGCCGGGCCATCCGCGTGCGCGGCCATTTCCCCAGCGATGAGGCCGCGGCCAAGCTGCTCTATCTGATCCTGAACCGCTCCGAAAAAGAGTGGGTGATGCCACCTCGAGAATGGGCTATGGCAAAGGCTCAGTTCGCCGTCATCTTCGGCGACCGCTTCGTAAGGGCCCTGGCGGCCTGATGTTCAACCGCCGCCCATACACGGAATTCCTGACACTGCCCCTGGATCACGCGGATATCGACGTCCTGCTCCAGAAGATGGGTCGCGAAGCTATGGCGCAGCGTGTGGGGCGAGACCCGCTTCCGGATCCCGGCCGCTTCCGCGGCCTCATGAACCGCGCGGTTGATCTGTCGCGTCGAGACCGGATCGGCGGCACTGCGTCCGGGGAACAGCCAGCCATGGGGCAGCATGACGCCACGGCGTTTGCCTTCCGTCCACCACAACCGCAACAGGGCGAGCAACTGGGGTGAAAGCATGGCGTTGCGGTCCTTGCGGCCCTTGCCCTGCTCGACCCTGATCAGCATCCGCGTGCTGTCGATATCGTCGACCTTGAGGCTTGCCACCTCCGACACGCGCAGGCCGGCGCCATAGGCGGTACCGAGAATGGCCTTGTACTTGATGCCGGGGGCCGCCTCGAGCAGCCGGCCGACCTCATCGACACTCAGCACATCCGGCAATTTGCGAGGCGAGCGCGCCAAGACCAGGCGCCGCGACAGGTCCGGCCGATCGAGCGTCACCGTGAAGAAAAACCGTAGCGCCGAAACCGAGCAGTTGATCGTCGGCGGTTGCACCCCGCTCTCGTGCTGGTGAACCTGAAAGCGACGGATATCCTCAGCTGTCGCCGTGTCCGGCGGCCGCCTGAGGAATGCCGCGAAGCTCTGAACAAAGCGAATATAGTCCCGCTGCGTGGCCGATCGCAGGCCGCGCATCGCCATATCTTCGAGCATGCGCTGCCGGAGCGCGCTGACAGGCCGTTCGATAGGTGAAACTGGCATCGGAGGTTCCTCTTAAAATGAAGGGAACCCCATGCTGAGAAGCCTACCGCCCCGCGCTCAAGACCTCATCGAAATGTGCCGCTTCAACCCCAGCCCTATTCCCGCGAAGCGGGTTCGTGCATGGGCGCACAGCCGCCGTTCAGTCAGTCCGTTCTGTACGGTGGCCTTCTGCCCTTCGCGGACGTATCGAACCCGATTTGGTCGCCGTTACCGGCTACGCCCGCGCTTCCGGCTTTCCAGTTCAATAGCACGCTCCCCGGCTTGCCGCTGCGCCTGGCGCCGATGCCCCTCCAGGGCGCTATGTAGCCGCGCCCGAGCACTCCGATGCGCCGCCTCGATCACCGGCCGTGCCCGCTCCCACCCAGCCGCCACGGCTGCCCGCACGGCAGGGGCCGCCCGCTCGATGCGAGCCAGCGCCTGGCCCTTCTCCTCGGCAGCCCGCGTCATAGTGTCGGTCAAGCGGCCTTGCGCACTGGCCCGGACCCGGGCCCGCGCAAAACGCTGCGACAAGTCAGAGGGCAAGCCAGCGGCCTCGCGCTTCTCGTCGACCGCCAGCCCTTTGAGGAAGGCGCGAGCCGCATTGCGGCGGGCCTCCTCGCCGATCTTCACCAGATCGAGGGCATTGGTCTTTTCGGGCTGGCGCGCGATGTTCCGCATCCAATTCGTCCATATGTCGTGCTCGCGGACCGGACGCGGATCGCCCAGCGGCCGGCGGCCCGCGATCTCCTGACGCTCGGCCCCCTCCGAGGTCAGCCAGTAATCCCGCTCCCGGTGCCTCGACCCGGACACATAGGTCTTGAAGCCGTCCGTAGTCTGCGAGCCGCCCGGTGTCACAAAGATATGCTCGGTCGTGGTGATGCCCTGGGCGGTGTTGGTGGTCATGGCATAGCCGTAGGCAAACCGCGTCCGGCCGGTTTCCTTGTCGGCAAGCGTGTCCCACTTCACAAAACCCTCACGGCCATGGTCGTTCCGCAAAACCAGGCCTTCGTCGCGGATGCTGATGATTTCGAGGATCGAGCCGTTATCGCCGATCGCGCCCTTGCTGCCGTCCAGCATCGCGGCATTGGTGCGGGCAAATAGCCTGATTTTTTCGCCGATGGCGATCGGCATGGCGTAGTGCTCGCCGGTGTTCTTGTCGATCGCCGCCAGGGTCATGCGGCTCTGCCCCAGCTCGCCAGAGGCAAGCAGCCGTTGCCGGATTGCCTCGCCGATCGCGCGTGCGTCCTGATTGGTCGGTGTGCTGATCGAAATCGTAAAGCGCGGCCGATCAGCATTCGCTTTCCGACGCTCATCCCAGAGCGCAGCGGCCCGCGCGATCACCTCGCCATGCCCGCCGGCGACGATCTCGGCCGTGCCGTCCTGCCGCTTCATGTCCAGCGCCTTGCCAACAGCTTCGGCGCCACCTTTGCGCAGCAAGCCCGCGATTTCGCGCGCGCGTTCGTTAGTTTGGCGCACGGTGCTTTCGATCGACGGCACCTTGCCCAGCCCTTTTTCGAGGAGGCCGATCACCTGGCCCGCCTCGATCGACTGGCATTGCTTCGGATCACCGATCGCCACCATACGGAACCCGTGCCGCTCCTGGAGCCGCAACAGATCGAGCATCTGGCGCGTGCCGATCGTACCCAGCTCATCGATCACCACGACGCTGCGGCTGGACAAGTCCAGCCGGCCGCTCTCCACCCGGTTGATGAACACCGACACGGCCGCGATCGTGTCACGCCCGCCGGCCTCGGTGTCGATATTCAGGCCGGCCTCGCGCAACTCGCGCGCCTGGCGCCAGCCGAGGCTGATGCCGTGAATGTCCGCACCCTGGTCACGCCACGCGGCCACAAGCGGCTTCAACAGCGTGGTCTTGCCCGCCCCGGCCGCCCCGATCCCCACCGCGAACCGGCCGCCCATGCCGAGATGATCGATCATCCGGCGCTGCGCCGCGCCATGTTCACCGGTGAAGCTCAGCCCGCTCGCCTCGATCCCGCGCTTGATCTGTACCGGGTTGAGCGTGCCACGCCGATCACGGCCAGCCTGTCCCGCCAGCTCGACCAGCGCGCTCTCCTGCTCGACATGGGCGCGCGTCGTCAGCCTCATTGTGGTGATCGTCACATCCGGGTTGTCCGGGTCATCCCTCTCGGTCTCGACCGCGATGATCTGCGTGCGTGCGGACTCCCAACTGCCGCCAGCACCACCGGTTTCGACAACCCCGCGCGCCCGCAACCGCGCGATCACCTGATCAACATCGCCGCCATCCTTAATGCCGGCCGCCACCAGGCCACGCGCTGCGGCAACGCGCTCATCCTCGGCCTTGATGACCGCCCGCCGGGCAAACTGCTCGCCCAGCACCCGCGAAGCCGCCTCATAGGCCAGATCAAGTCGGGCCGCTTCGGTCATCTTCTCCGCTGGTGCCGCATCCTGCACAACGCTCTTGTGCTGGTAGCCGCGTGCCTCCGCCTGGCGCCGCCAGCTCGCAAAATCGCTCAGATCATCGGCCTTGGCACTGCGGCTCGCAAAGGCACCGCCTTTCAGCAGCTTGATTCGTTCATCGCCGGTCATGCGGTCCCAATCCGCCCCCAGCGAGGCGGCATAGGCTTTCGCGTCGGAGAGGGCATCGCGGGTCCGCTTACTGAACGCCGCCCTGATCTCCTCCGGCACGGCGCTGAGCCGCGCCGCGCCGGTGGTTCGGTCCAATTCTATACTCGCCCCGACCCGCCGGAGATTCTGGGCGAGATGGGCTTGGTAGATCGCCCCCCATTCATGGATGCGACCGTGCATCTGCAACGTATTCAGGGACACGACACGGCCGCTCTCGGTGACGATGACATTCGGCACCGCGACATGCGTGTGAAGCTGCGGATCGCCGGCCACTTTCACCGACACGATCTCGGTTTCCGTGCGGCCATCCGCTGTCTGCCGGGCGATTTCGAGGGTGGGCCGGGCCGTATAGTGATCAAAGGTGATCCACCCGATGCGGCCCTGCTCGGTGCCTTCCTTGCCGCCTTTGCCCTTCCGGGCCTGGCCAATGACCTGCTCGATCTCGGCCATGGTCGCGGCCACCGCATCCTTGTGCGCCTGGGCCAGCTGGTTGCGCTCCGCCTCGGTCGGCGCGAAGGCCCAGGCCAGCGACACCGACTTGTCGGCCGAGAAGGTAAAATCAACGTAGCCGATCGGGGTTTTCGAGCGGTTCACCGCGTTCCGCCAATCGGCCGCATCGAGCGCCGTGCCATCCGCCCGCTTGCCATCAAGGATGTTGGCCCGCTCGGTCTCGGAAAGGCCGCGTCCGTCTTTGGCCCCCAGCGCCTTGTAGAGCCGCACAAGCTCTGGATGAGGCGCGGGCTGGCCTTGTTCGGTCTCCGGGGCGGGCGGGCCATCCGGCGCGGCGCCAGGAGAGGCGGATGACAACTTCGCCTCGATCCGCGCCCGGTCGGCAGCACTCGACGCTTCGGCCGTCGCCAGCGCCCGTCGCAAGCCGGCGGCACCACCTTCGCGCAAGGCATCGGCCCAATCGGCGCCCTTTGCTCCGCCCGCGACATCTGCCGGCGGTTCAAGATAGACCGCCTCGCCGCCATTGGCCTCAATCAACGCCGCGGCCTTGGCGGCCGCCTTCTGTCCGGCCTCGCCAACATCACGGCCATTATGGAGGCGGGCATTGTCGCGATCGGCCAGCAGGACAACCGGCGTCGAGCCGCTGAACTGCCCAGCCCAGGCCACCAGGCCGCCAGCATTATAGCCAACAACACCAGCCTGCCGCGTTGCCTGCACGACACTCGCGACGGTCTCGAACCCTTCACCGGCAACCCGGGCCTGGTCATGGCCACCGATCGGCACCGCTGCGCCAGCAGGCGGATGCAGCAGCCAGGCGCCCGAGGCCCCCAGCATCCGGCGGCCGATTTTTGCTCCGCCCTCGGTCAGATAGGTGCGCTGCACGCCAGTCAGCCGCACAAGGCCATCCTCATCCTGGCCAAACATCGGCGTCAGCATCACCACCGCCGCACCGGCCGCCACTTCCGCCGCATCATAGTTCGGATGCGGCCGGATCAGCCGCACATGGCTCATCAGCCAATCGGCATCGAGGCCGCGCCCGCTGCTGAGATAGGCACGCGCTGACGCCCGCAGGGCCGCGGCCTCGTCCACGCGCGCCGCATGCGCCGCCCGCTGCTGCAATTTCTGCCCGACGGACCCGTGCAGGCTCGGCGCGTGCAACTCGCCAGTGCCCGGAATCGCCTCATCCCAGAGCTTCCCGGCGATGCTCTTGCGAAAGGCGTTGCGCCGTATCTCGGCAGTACGCGCCGCCTTGGCCGCCTCGGGGTCCAGCTCGACCGCCTCGGCTTTGACGCCCAGCCGGCGCACCAGGCTCTCGAACCGCCCGCCTTCGCTGGCGGCAAAGTCGGTCCATTGGCCGGTTGTAGCGTTGACCGAAACCGTCCAGCTTTCTACTCCGCGCCAGGTCGCTTGCAGCCGCAACCGGCCGCCGCTGGTCCGGTAGGGCACACCAGCGGCATCAAGCGCCGCCGCAACATCGATCGCCCGTGGTTCCGCTGGCTTCTCCTCAGCCGCCGGGCCACGCGGCGGCACCGCCGGTTCACCGCCCCGCGCAATATCCGCCTGCCAGTCAGCTGCCAGCGCCGCATCCCGGTCATACGCGGCCGCCTCCTCGATTGGGAGCGGGGCAAAATCATCCGGCCAGGGCGGCGGGCCATCGGCCGCACTTCCCAGCTCGCCAAGCGCCGCCGCTTCGGCCGCAAGGGCGGCGTCGCGATCCTCCGCCTCGTTCGCCTCAACAGCCTCTGGCGCTGCGGTCTGCGGATTGGCCGAAGGCGGCACCTCCACGGGCGCGGCCGGCAGATCAAATCCGTCAGCCCGTTTTCCAGCCAGCAGGTTTTCCAGTTCCGCGCGGGTCGGCAACCGCATCGGGTCAAGCCCGAACACCTCGGCAAGCGGTATCACCGCGCGCTGATACTGTTTGCCCGCGATCTTCTCGCCATCCGCTCGATTGCCCGCCAGCAACTCGGCAATCTCGTCACGGGTCAGCGGGCGCGACGTGTCGATCCCCAGCGCGGCGGCAACGGTGGGGTGCATATCCCGGCGGGGCTCGGGAATGGTGCCAGGGCGGGCCGCATCCGTCGCGGTGGCCGCCGCGTTATCTTCCGCCGCTGCCGTGCCGGGCTGCCAAAGCCCGCCCTCGACCGTCATGCCGCGCTGATAATAGGCCGCCATGTCCTGCTCGAACCCCGGCAGCGTCATGGTCATCAGGTGATCCGCCATCTTCCCCGCGGCACCGGATGAAGTGGAGGCCGCACCGGCGCGGAACGTCAGCACGTCTCGCCGCCCGCCTCGGACTGCGATCCGTCGTCCCCCGGCTCGAGCGCCGTGGCCAGGCCACGCATCACCCCGGCCTCAACCTCTGCCCCCAGCCCGTCCAGCGTCGTGCCGATTTGCAGGAGCGCGGTGGTCTGATCGCGCAGCGCACCGGCGATGCGCGCCAGGGCTTCCTCAAGCGGGCTTTCCTCCGAAGGGGTCGCCAGCTCGATCAACCGCGCCAGCATTTGGCTGTGCGTGTTCTGCGTTTCGATCATCAGCCGCATCGCCTGGATGACGGCATCGAGGCGATCATCTTTCGCGGGCGAAGGTGCGGTTTTGGGCTCTGGCATCGGGCGGAACTCCTGCCGTCACCGTAGCGCCATTGTCACTTGCGCCGCAAGCTCCATAGGTGCAATGGTCTGTGACTTCTCCTCTAAATTTCCCGCCCGCATAGTGACGGGGATTTGGTGAGGTTCATGGCGCGGTATTGCTGTGATTTTGCTGTGAATTTGCATCGTATCTGCCGTGATATTGATGATGATAATGCCGTGAATATGCTGCGATTGTGCTGCGTTCTATTGACGTGCGGAGATTGAAATCGGTAGGATTCGCTATGCCCGCACCTGACCTCGATATCGAAAAGCTCGGTGCGGCGATGGCTTCCGGCCTTCGTCGGCGCTCCCCGTTGATGGTCTGGTTTATCGAGCACCACGACGAATTCGCCGCCCTCCTCGACAAGCATGGAGCGCATTGGAAAGGGTTGGCGGAGCACTTCGCGGCGGCCGGGCTGGTCTCCCGCACCGGCCAGCCGCTCACGCCGCGCACGGTCGAAAACTATTGGCTGCGGGCGCGGCGCCTGGTCGCCAAGCGACGCGCGGAAGGGCACCCGGTTACGGCGGCACCGGCCGGCGCACCGGCACCCGAACCGAAATTCGAGTTTGTGCGTTTGCGGAATGAGGGCCGGAGTGTTTCGGCAGCGGAACCCCAGGCCGCCGGTGATCCAACTGCTCCGACTGACCAGGCGGCCCAGCCGGCGCCCAAGTTTCAACGGTCATGGATGAGAAATGAGGGCCGCGGCGTTTCCGCAGCGGAACGCCGTGCACTTGGTGATCCAACAGCTCCGGCAGATCCCGACGATCCGAAATGGAGAGGCGACAAATCCCGATAGGAGAATTTGATGACTGAGGCCCCCTCATCAGAAAAGAAACCCAACGGCGCCCACAAACCCGCAACTCCCGTATTCCGCCCCGGCAGCGCGGCTGCCGGACTCAAGCCAGCGGAAATCAAGCCTCTGCTGACCAGCGAGCAATCCAGCACCGAACCCGTCGCCCAGGGCGTCGATCTCGCCGATCGGCCCAAGATCATCCTGACGGCCGGCAGGGGCAAAACCGGCAAAACCACCTTCCTGCGCTGGATCGTGGAGATGGCGCAGCGGGACGGGAAAGCGCCCCTCCTGGCTGACATTGATCCCACCAACGCAACCTTCTCGACCTATTTCGGTGGGGTTGCTCGGCCGGACACCTTCAACCAGACCGCCGTTCGCGACTGGCTCCAAGACTTCATGGAGTTCGCCATCGCCGAAAAGCAAACCGCCATCGTCGATCTCGGGGGTGGCGATACGATCCTTCGCACCATAGCCGGAGAAATGCCCGGCTTCGATGCAATGATCGAGGAGGCGGGCATGGCCGTGGTGATGTTCTACCTCGCCGGCCCGCATCCCGAGGATTTAACCCCTGCGGCCACGCTCGGCGCCTTGGGCTTCAAGCCCCGCGCGCGCGCCTTCGTGCTCAATGAAGGCATGGCTCAAGCCGGACAGTCGCGTGACCAGGCGTTCAGCCGCGTGATCTCCTCCAACGTCTATTGCGATGAAACGGCGGACGGCGCGCTCACCCTCTGGATGCCGCGCCTGCATGCGGCCGAGGCGGTCGAGGCACGCACCGCGAGTTTTATCGCCGCTCGGGACGGTCAGACAGAACCGCCGCTCGGGGTGTTCAACCGCTCGCGGGTGGGCCACTGGCTCGCGGCGATGGATGAGCAATTCGCCGGCGTGAAATCGTGGATGCCGTGAGCGAGGCCGTCGATCAGGGCGGAGCAGAAGCCGCGATCCGCGCCGCGCGAGCGGAGCTGGATCGGGCCGAACAGCTGGCCCGGCTCGACAATGACCCCACCGCGCACACGCTCCACGCGCTCCGGTTGTTTTTAGACTCGACCGCTGCCATTGCCGCCGATCAGCGGCGCGCTATGGCCGAACACCGCCAGAACATCGATCAGGATTTCAGTGCCGTGCGCCAGGCGCGGGATGGCTTGGCGCAAACCATCGATCAAGCTTTCAAGGCCGCAAAGGCGCAGGCCGAAGCGGCGCATGCAGATCTCTCGCGCCAGTTTGTGGCCTCCTTCGCGAAAGAGGCAGAAGAGCGCCTCAAGTCCATGTCGCGGTGGGTATGGTGGCGCACGATCGCCTCGGGGGCGGCTCTGGCGATCGTGATCCTCGCGCTCGGCTTCGGCCTGGGCTACTGGCGCGGCAACGCGGCCGGGTACAGCGAGGCCGCCGGCACCATTCACGCTACCGGGGCCGTTGAGCAATCCGTCCTCGCCTCACAAGGCCCGGCGGGGTTGGCACAATGGCACGAGCTCATGCGTGACAACGCCATCCTCGACACCATGAAATCCAACTGTTCGGGGAAGAACGTAGCGCATCAGGACGGCCGCACGGCCTGCCATCTTTGGTTATGGACCACGCCGAATGTCGCGTCCGCCGCGCATGGGTAGCGGGATGGACGAGCGTTTTACTCCCACCGCGGATGGGTCGGCTCGCTCGGCCGACTTCACCTCCCAGCTCGGCCGGGTTTTGCTCGGCCTGCTTCGGGGCGCCTTGCGCTGTATGCTGGCGGCTGTGCTCGACGTGGTGATCCTCGCGGTGCGGTTCGTGCTCTGGTTCCGCCGCATCCTGTTCTGGCTGGGCTTCTTCTCAGCTCTGTCCTGCATTTTGAATTATGAGGTTCATAGGCTGCGCTTGGCCGTGTTCGCGCTCGGCGCGGGCAACCTCATGATGGCACTCTCACGCGCCAGCCTGCTCCTCAATGACCGGCTGCGCTTCTGGCAGCTGCAAATTCATGCCTGGGCGCAAGGATGGCCGGTAAAGCGCTATGCGTTCACCGTGTTGCCGTCCCAGCGTTGATGGAGTTGGCGAGCTTAATACCTATCCAGAAGCTGAACAAATACATGTAAGCATGTTGTTGTGTCGAGAGGGCATAACTCGATCCTGGTCACTGGATGGCGGATTGTCTGCCTCCGAAACAAGCCATTCAGTGCCAACACGCACCGACGACATTGCGGCCGTCTTGG
>JAKAZN010000025.1 GCA_021815835.1 Pseudomonadota bacterium | reverse complement strand
GTGGGGGAGAAGCAGGTGGTCGCCTCGGCGCTGACCATCTCCGGCTTCTCCAAGGACATCCGCCTGCCCACGCCGGAGGCCGGATCGAGCACGGATGCCGTGCTGCGCGGCGTGGGCTACAGTGACGCCGAACTCGCGGATATGCGCGCCAAGGGAGTGATCTGAAGATGGATGCGAACGTCACGAAGATGCGGGAATTCGCCGGCGGCAAGATGCTGGCGGGACGCGACGGCGGGGTGGGGCTGGTCGCGTTCAACCAACCCGAGAAGCGCAACGCCATGTCGATCGAGATGTGGGAGGGGCTGGTCGCGATCCTCGACGAATTCGCCGCCGACGACACGATCCGCGTGGTCGTGCTGACCGGCGCGGGGGACAAGGCGTTCGTCTCGGGGGCCGATATCTCCCAGTTCGAGAAGAACCGGGCGAATGCCGACGCGCAAGTGGAATACGACCGGCTGACCAGCGCCGGGCGGGCCAGGCTCGCCACCTTCGCCAAGCCGACGATCGCGAAGATCCGCGGCTTCTGCCTGGGCGGGGGGCTGGCGATCGCGATGCAGACGGATCTGCGGATCGCGGCCGAGAGCGCGCAGTTCGGCATTCCGGCCGCGCGGCTGTCCATCGCCTACGCCTTCGACGGGCTGCGCAAGCTGGTGCAGCTCGTGGGGCCGGCGCATGCGCGCATGATCCTCTATACGGCGAACCGGATCGGGGCGCGGGAGGCGGAACGGATCGGCCTCATCAACCAGGCGGTCGCGGAAGCCGAGCTGGACGGCGCGGTGATGGCGATCGCACAGGCGATCGCCGATAACGCGCCGCTGTCGATCGCCGCATCCAAGCTGACCATCACCGAGGTGATGAAGGACCCGGCCGATCGGGACATGGAGGCGGTGCGGCGTGCCGGCGTGACGTGTTTCGACAGCGCCGATTACAAGGAGGGGCGAAAGGCGTTCATGGAGAAGCGGCGGCCGGTTTTCGTCGGAAGATAGGGCGCCGGCGCGACGATCAGATCGGCAGCACGATCAGGATATCGACGCGCCGCGATTCCAGCACCACATCCCGCCCCGCGAGCAGCAGCGCGCCCTCCCGCTCCACGATCCGATCGAGATATTTCCCCGCGGCGAACAATTCCGTCCCGCCGGCCTGCTGGGTCCGGTAGAGCGCGAAATTGCTGCGGGCCGCGATCGTCCCGTCCGGCGCGCGCTCCAGCAGCGGGCGCGCCAGCAGATGGCAATAGGTATGCGCCTCGAAGATATTGGCGGTCCGCAGCGCCAGCACGCGGTCGCGCATCATGCCCTGTCCCTGGCAGGACAGGATGCCGACCGGCAGGCCCGCTTCGTAATCGGCGCGCGGGACGATGCGGTAGATGGCGTCGGGCGCGAAGAAATCGGGCCAGGATTCCAGCGCGTCGTCGTCGATCGCGCGGGCGATCCCGGCCAGGAAATCCTCGATCCGCGCGCGCAGTTCCGGGGCGATCATCGCGCTCACCAGCCCATCACGCCGCGATAGGCCTGCCAGAAGCCGCGGATGCCGGTCTCCGTGGCCCGCGATCCGTCCGAGGAGGCGACATCGCGCCCGCCCATCTCCAGGAACTCCGTCGCCTCGCCGCTGCCGGCCGCGCCGCGCTGGACGAATTCGTTGATGCAGCCGTCTTCCAGCGAGACCAACCCCGCCGCCCCGGTCAGGTTCGCCTGGCGCGCGCGGATCGCGGTCTGTTCCGGGCTGTCATCGGCATAGCCGAGATAATTCCAGTGCAGCTCGGTCCTATCGACCCCGCGCGGAGTGAAGAAGCGCACCGCGAGCGAATTCAGCGTGAGCTGCACGGTCAAGGTCGGGAACACGGTCTGGATCATATGCGTGATCCCGTCGTCGAATTCGGTGAATCCCTCAAGCAACTCCGGCCCGTGCAGGCCGGATTTGTATTGCGCGGAATGGACGTTGGCGTATTCATCCGATTCGCGCAGCGCGTCGCGCTTCGAGTAGCTCAGGCTGTGCCGCCCGTCATCGGACAGGATCATGCCCCCATCCATGTCCAGCCGGTTGATCTTGAACGTGGTGTAGAACGTGTGCAGCAGGGTCGCATGGTAGGAATCGCGCACGTTCTCGGCATAGAGCTTCCAGTTGTTGTGGATGATCTGGCTGTGCCGGCCGAGCCGCTTCACGCCCCGCCCCAGATTGCGCCGCAGCACGCCGGCCACGAACGGGCCAAGAAAGGTCTCGATATCCGGCGTCGCGGCCGAGAAGCTGCCGAACACCAGGCCGCAGAACACCGCCAGCCGGATCGGCTGCAACCGGTGCGCGCCGAGATCGAAATCCTCCGGCATTCCGCCCTTGCCGCGCAACCCATGGCGGAACGCCACCGATTTCAGGCGTCCGGCCAGGTCGTAGCTCCAGGAATGATAGACGCAGGTAAGCTGGTCCGCATGGCCGCGTTCCTTGAGGCAGACCAATGCGCCCTTGTGGGCGCAGCGATTCACCAGGGCGTGCAGCGCGCCGTCCTCGTCGCGGGTCACCACGATCGGCACTTCGCCGATCTCGCCCAGACAGTAATCGCCGGGGTTCGGCACGTCGATTTCCAGGCACAGATAATGCCAGAGCGGGCCGCGGAACAGGCGTTCCTGCTCGGCGGCATAGACCGCCGGATCGGAATAGAGGCGGAACGGAACCCGGCTTACGCCTTCTTCGGGCCAGCGCAGGTCGGGGGCGAGGGCGGCGGACATCGGCGAACCTCCGGTCGGGCGCGGTTCGACCGCCGCGCCTTTCGCCACGCACTGCGCGCGACCCGGGCCGGCGCTGTCAAGACGCGCCCGGCGCCCGGCGCGCCGCTACCCGCCCGTCCGGCGTCTGGCCGCGTCCGGTGGGGCGGGATATGAAGGTCGGCTTTCGCGGCCCGCGCGAATCTCGACGGGTCGATTCCGATTCGACCCTCCCGGTTGGAAATGGCATGAGCGGTATGGATTCCACGCTGCCCCTGGGCCAGGTCGCCGCGGCCGGACGGCCCTGGCGGCGGACGCTGCATGGCTCGGAGCTGGCGTGGTCGCTCGCGTTCGTGCTGCCCTACGCGGCCCTGTTCGTTGCTTTCGCGGTCTATCCGATTCTGTACGCGCTGTGGATGGGGGCAAGGCCCGCGCTCTATGCCGCGCTGCTGGACGATCCGCGCTACCTCCGCGCCGCGATCAACACCGTGGTGTTCGCGGGCCTCGCGGTGAACCTGCAGATGGCGCTGGCCCTGATGCTGTCGGGATTCTTCGCGCGTCCCAGGCGCTGGATCAAACTGCTGCTCGTGATCTTCCTCCTGCCCTGGACCTTGCCCGCGGTCCCCGCCTATCTCTCGTTTCATTGGATGCTGGTCACCGAGCAGGGGCTGCCCGATCGGCTCCTGGCGCTCCTGTTCGGCGTTCCGGGGCCGTTCTGGCTGGGTTCGGGGCCGCTGGCGCTCGCCTGCGACATCGCCGCCTCGGTCTGGAAATGGATGCCGCTCTGGACCCTGATCCTGCTCGGCGGACGCATGGCGATCCCGCTCGACCTTTACGACGCGGCGGCGATCGACGGCGCCACGGGCTGGCAGCGCTTCACCCGCGTCACCGTGCCGCTGCTCGCCAATCTGTATCTGATCAGCGCCTTGATCTCGGCGGTCTGGACCTTCGGCGACTACACGCCGGTCCTGTTCGTCTCGGGCGGCGGGCCGGCCTTCGCGTCCGCCGTGGTGTCCACGCTCGGGTTCAGCTATGCCTTCGATCTTTCACGGCCCGCGCTCGGCGTGGCGGCGGGCCTGTCGGTCCTGCCGGTGCTGCTTCCGGTCCTGATCCTGTTGCTGCGCGCGCTGCGCCGGACCGAGGTGCGGCTGTGAGCGCGGCGCTCGCCCCCATCCGGGCCGCGCGCCTGCGGCGGCTCGCCGTCGAGGCCGGATCGGTCGCGCTCGGCGTGGTCATCGCGGTCTGGTCGCTGCTGCCGATCTACAACATGTTCCTCGTTGCGCTCGATCGCTACGGTCATAACGAGTTCGCCGGCCGCCTCTGGCCGGAGCATCCCACATTGGCGATCTTCGCCGCGGTGTTGCGCGAAAGCGCCGACGATGTCCGCCAATTCTGGCATCAGTTCGCCAACAGCCTCTTCATCGGCGTGCTGGTGACCGTGGCAACCGTGACGGTCGCCTCGCTGGCCGCCTTCGCGATCGGGCGCATGCGCGTGGTCAGGGAAGCAACGCTCACCGGAACCGCGCTGCTGATCTACGCGATCCCCGCCTCGACCCTGATCATCCCGTTCATCCGGATCATGAAGATCTACGGCCTGTCCGACAATCTTTGGGCGGTCATCGCGGCCGACGTGACCTTCGCGACCCCGTATGCCATCCTGGTGCTGCAATACTATGCGAAGCTCATCCCGGCCGAGCTCGACGACGCCGCGCGGATCGACGGCGCTTCGGTCCCGCAGATCTATCTGCGCATCTATCTGCCGCTGATGGCCCCGGCGCTCGCCGCGGTCGGCACCTATGCGATGCTGTACGCGTGGAACGACTATTTCTACCAGTACATGTTGTTGATGTCGGAGCGCCACACCACGATCGCGGTCGCGCTGGAGCAGTTCTTCGACGACGACGACGCGCCGTACAACTACATGATGGCGATTGCGATCCTGTATTCGTTGCCGCCGATCGCGACCTTCTATGCGCTGCGCCGCTTCATGGCGACGGGACTGACCGCGGGCGGGGCGAAGGGATAATAGCCACCGGGTATCGGGTGAACGGCCGCGCGATACGCATCCGCCTTCCCCCACCGCGGGTGTGCATCGTTCGCCCCCCCATCACGGGAACCGCCCGCTTCGCTCGATGGCCCGGCCCATCCGCGCGGCGCGGCTTGCGCGCACCAGCCGTTCCGGGGGAGACTTCCCCCCAGCCACCCCGGGAGCCTCGCCATGGACCGAGCCACCTTCGAAGCCGAACTCGCGCGCGACGGCTACGCGCCGGTCGAGCGCCAAAGACCGCCCAACGAGATCGAGGCCGAGCACGCGCACGGCTTCGATGCCCGTCTGCTGATCCTGGAAGGCGCGATGACCATCCACTGCGACGGCGCCGCGCGCAGCTACGGTCCCGGCGAAACCTTCGAAATGCCGGCCGGGCGTCGCCACGCCGAACAGGTTGGGCCCAAAGGGGTCGCATATATCGCCGGCCGCCGCACCGCCGCCGGCTGAGGCCCATATGGCGCGGCGCCGGGCCATGATCGCGCGGGTCGCGGCGCTCGCCATGCTCGGCCTCATGGCCTGCGCGGCGCCGGCCGCCGCCGCGTCCGCGCATCTCTGCCGCGCGCCGACCGACGGCACGCTCCGCCCCATCCCGCGCGCGCTCGCCCCCGCGGTTGCCCGCGCCTTCCATGCCCGCATGACGCCGGCCGAGATCCGCGCAAACGGCGTGCTGCGCTGCGCCCGCGGGCGCGTGCTCGCCTGCCTGCGCGGCGCCAATCTCAATTGCGGCCAGGCCGATACGCGCCGGACCAACCGCGGCGCCGCCGCCTGGTGCCGGGACAATCCCGACGCGACCTTCGTGCCGCTCTATGCCGCCGGCCATACCGGCATCTATGCCTGGGCCTGCCGCGCCGGCCGGCCCGTCATCGCCCAGCAGGTCCAGCAGGTCACGCCGCGCGGCTTCGTCCGCGGCGCCTGGCGCCCGATCCCCGGCACTGCGGGTTCGTGGTAGACTGAGGGCTGCGAGTCCCACCCGCCAGCCCCGGAGCCCGCCATGGACGCCCACGCCCCATCCGAACCAGGTCAGGTCACCGACCGCAACCTCGCCCTCGAACTGGTCCGGGTGACCGAGGCCGCCGCCATCGCCGCCTCCCGCTGGGTCGGCCTCGGCAAGAAGAACGACGCGGACGGCGCCGCCGTCGAAGCCATGCGCGTCGCCTTCGACACCGTCGCCATCGCCGGCACCGTCGTGATCGGCGAGGGCGAGATGGACGAGGCCCCGATGCTGTTCATCGGCGAAAAAGTCGGAGCCGGCGGCCCGGCGATGGATATCGCCGTCGATCCGCTGGAAGGCACCACGCTCACCGCCAAGGGCGGCCCCAACGCGATCGCCACGGTGGCCCTCGCGCAGCGCGGCGGCTTCCTGCACGCGCCCGATATCTACATGGACAAGATCGCGGTCGGCGGCGGCCTGCCGGACGGCGTGGTCGGGCTGGATGTTTCGGTGGGCGAGAATCTCCGCAATCTCGCGCGGGCCAAGAAATGCGAGGTCTCCGACCTGGTCGCCTGCATCCTCGATCGCGATCGCCACAAGGAGATCATCGCCCAGGCGCGCGAGGCCGGCGCGCGTATCATGCTGATCAGCGACGGCGACGTGGCCGGCGTGATCGCGACCGCGATGCCGGAATCGGAGGTCGATATCTATCTCGGCTCCGGCGGCGCGCCGGAGGGCGTGCTGGCCGCCGCCGCGCTGCGCTGCATCGGCGGGCAGATGCAAGGGCGGCTGATGTTCGAGGACGACACGCAGGTCGCGCGCGCCCGCGAGATGGGGGTCACCGACCCCAACCACGTCTTCACCCTGACCGAGATGGCGAAAGGCGACGTGATGTTCGCCGCGACCGGCGTCACCTCGGGGGCGATGCTGCGCGGCGTGCGTCGTTTCGGTGGCGGCGCGCTCACCCATTCGGTGGTGATGCGCTCGCG
Source organism: Pseudomonadota bacterium (assembly GCA_021815835.1). GTDB lineage: Bacteria > Pseudomonadota > Alphaproteobacteria > Acetobacterales > Acetobacteraceae > JAJZVS01. The sequence continues at coordinate 4,072 of JAKAZN010000025.1, read as the reverse complement.
CTCCGGCACCGTCCGCTTCATCGAGGGCCACCACAACTTCACCACCAAGACCTGGATCGGTCGCTGAACGCGCCTGGAAGCCCGCCCGCGGAGTCACCCGACATCGCGCGCAGCCTGACCGGGCGGCGCTGGATCTGGCGGGAGGCGGAACCGCGCGTGGGCCTCGGCATCGCCCAGCGCGCCGGGGTGCCGGAGATCGTCGGCCGGCTGCTGGCCGCGCGCGGGATCGGGGTGGAGCAAGCGGCCGATTTCCTCGATCCCACCTTGCGCGCGCTGCTGCCCGATCCCTCGCGCCTGACCGATATGGACGCCGCGGCGGAACGACTTGCCGATGCCGCCCAGCGCGGCGAAACGGTCGGGGTATTCGGCGATTACGATGTCGATGGCGCGGCGAGTGCCGCGCTGATGACCACCTTGCTGCGCGCGCTCGGCTGCCCCGTGGTGACGCATGTGCCCGACCGGATGACCGAGGGGTACGGCCCGAACGCGCCCGCCCTGCGCGGCCTGGTCGCCCACGGCGCGCGGCTGATCGTCTGCGTGGATTGCGGCACCGCCGCCGCGGACGCGCTGGCGGCGCTGGAGGGCCAGGCCGAGGCGATCGTGCTCGATCATCACATGGCCGAGGGGCCGCCGCCGCCGATCCGCGCCACCGTCAATCCGAACCGGCTGGACGATGCCTCCGGCTGCGGCCTGATGTGCGCCGCCGCCGTCGCCTTCCTGACCGCGGTCGCCACGGTGCGCTGCCTGCGCCGGCGCGGGTTTTTCGCCGCCCGCGCCGAGCCGGATCTGATGGCGCTGCTCGATCTCGTGGCCCTGGCCACGGTCTGCGACGTGATGCCGCTCACCGGCGTCAACCGCGCGCTGGTCGCGCAGGGGCTGAAGGTGATGGCGCGGCGCGCGCGGCCCGGCATCGCGGCGCTGCTGGCGGTCGCGCAGAAGAACGGCGTGCCGACGGCGATGACCTGCGGCTTCGCGCTCGGCCCGCGCATCAACGCCGCCGGGCGGATCGCCGAGGCCGATCTCGGCTTGCGCCTGCTGCTCTGCGCCGATCCGACCGAAGCCGCTGCCCTGGCCGAACGCCTGGACGCGGTGAACCGCCAGCGCCAGGAAGTCGAAGCCACGATCCTGGACGCCGCGTTCCGCGAGGCCGGCGCCCAGGCCGAGGCGGGCCGCGCCGCGCTGGTGGTCGGCGGCGCCGGCTGGCATCCCGGGGTGGTCGGCATCGTCGCCGGCCGGATCAAGGAGAAATTCAATCGCCCGAGCTGCGTGGCGGGAATCGCGGATGGTGTGGCGAAGGGATCGGGCCGGTCGGTGCCGGGGATCGATCTCGGCGCCGCCGTGATCGCGGCGCGTCAGGCGGGATTGCTGGCGACCGGCGGCGGGCACGCGATGGCGGCGGGGTTCTCGCTGCCGGCATCGGGCCTCGCGGCCTTCGCCGCGTTCCTGGACGAGCGCCTGGCCGCGGCGGCTTCGCTCCCCGCGGCGGCGGACCTTGTGGTGGAGGGCGCGCTCGCGGTCAGCGGCGCGACGGCGGAGCTGGCCGCGCAAGTGGGGCGCCTCGCCCCGTTCGGCGCCGGCAACGAGGAGCCGATCTTCGTCCTGCGCCACGCCCGCGTGGTGCGCGCCGATCGCGTCGGACGAGAAGGCACGGTGATCCGCAGCTTCATCGAGGGCGAGGGCGGCGGACCGCGCCTCAAGGCGATGCTGTTTCGCGCCCGCGACGGTGCGCTGGCGGAACGGCTGATGGGGCGCGACGGCGTGCCGCTGCATCTGGCCGGGCAGTTGCGGCTGGAGGAGTGGAACGGAACGACCAGCGTCGGCTTCGCGATCGTCGACGCGGCGGCGGTGTGATGCCAGCCGGGGGGCGCACGCTGAAGGGAAGGCCAGGGGGCGCGCCAGGGGGCGCTGCCCCCTGGACCCCCGTTTGGCGTCAGTTCCCGCCGCTGGCGAGGCCCGATCCGCGCGGGTCTTCCGCCCAGCCGCAGGCGCCGGACTCGCCCGGCAGGTAGCGCGCGCAGGCGATCGCCTGGGCCCGTCCGGGCGCGGGCACCGCCGCCGGCATCGCCTGACCGGTGCGCAGCGCGTTGCTCATCGCGGTCGCGGCGGCGAGCGCGGCGCCCTGTTCGCCCGACCCGGCCGCCTCGGCGCGAAACGCGTGCAGGTTCGGGTTCCAGGCCAACGCCGCGGCGAGCAGCGGCGGCGGGGTCGTGGCCGGCGAAGCGGCGAGCAGGAAGCCCAGCCCCGGCACGATCCGTCCGGTGCCGAACAGATTGCCCATGGTGGTCGCGCAGGCCACCGCCCCGCCGGCGCGATCGAGTGCCAGGAAGGTGGTGGAGGCCGGCAGCGCCGGCAGTCCGCCCGGCGCGACGGTGCCGGCCAACAGCGCCGCCGCGGTGCTCCCGCCCCGACGCCACGCGGCGGCGATGCTCAGCGCGCGCGCGGCGGCCGCGTCGAGCGCCTTCGGGTCGTGGTGCAGGACCTGGAACGCGCCCGCCGCCGCCAGACCGCCATCCGCCGGCGGTGGCAGGAAGGCGACCCGATCATTGCCGTCGGTCAGCACGATCGGGGCGACGACGCGCGGCAACGCGGTGCGCAACGCGGTGGCTCCGATCGGTCCGCCGGCCAGCGGCGATTCGGCGGCGAGCTGGCGCGCCAGTTCCCCTTGATACAGATCGCCGACGCCGGCAACGCGCAGCCGCCCGAGGGTGGCCGCGAGCGCCGGCTGGCGCAGCATGGCGCCGATCGCGAGCGGTGTGCCGGCGGGGCCGAACACGGCGCGGGCCGAGGGATCGGCCAGCAGCGGGCCGGCAACGATATCGATGTCGCGAACCAGCGGTCGGGAGGCCGGGGTGCCGAACCGCGCCAGTTCCTCGGCCGGGGCGATCAGCGCGGGAAAGGGGAGTCGTCCGGACCGCGCGTGCAGCAGATAGAGACCGCGGGCCAGCATGGGCAGCGCGGCCGGGCGGCCCGCCGGTCGGGTGGGCTCGGGCGGGGCGGCCTCGGGGGTGAACAGGATGGCCTGGGGCACGCCGCCCTCGGGCGCGTGGCGGCCGGGAATGAACGACAGGCAGGCGCCGGATCCGCCGAGGCCCACGCGCGAGGGCAACGTGACCGCCAGCGCGAAGCCCATCGCGGTCGCGGCGTCCGCCGCATCCCCGCCATGGGCCAGGATCTCGCGGCCGATCAGCGCGGCGCGAGGCTCGGGCGCGACCACCGCGCCCTGAAAGCCGGCGATCGTGCCGCCGGAACCGGATGGGGCGCCACCGAACGGATTGAGGCTGCCGCAGCCGGCGGTCAGCAGCGCGAGCAGCAGCGCGCCGATCCGCCGGGCCGGGCGCGCGGAGCAAGTCGGGGTCTCGGCTGATCGGTTTGCCAAGGCGGCGAGGTCCTCGTGCGGGGCGGCGATGGGGGAGCGGCGGGGTTGCATAGACGGCTTCACGGGGTCGGGCAAATCGGCGGCTTGAGCCGCCCGGGCGGGCGGCTCAGAGTGCGGCGGGCGGATCGGAAATGGGGGCAAGCGATCATGCAAGTCGGGTTCATCGGGCTGGGCACCATGGGCGGGTCCATGGCGGGAAATCTGCAGAAGGCCGGGGTTTCGCTGGTGGTGCACGATCTGCATCGCCAGGCCGCCGGGCGGCATCTGGCGGCGGGCGCGGTCTGGGCCGACACGCCGCGCGCGGTGGCGGAGGCGTGCGAGGTGGTGTTCACCTCGCTGCCCGCGCCGCCGGACGTGGCAGCGGTGGGGGCGGGATTGGCCGAGGGGATCAAGCCGGGATCGGCGTGGTTCGATCTCTCGACCAATTCGCTCACGGTCGTGCGCGCGCTGGCGGCGCAATTCGCCGCGGCCGGCGTCGCGTTCCTGGACGCGCCGGTGAGCGGCGGACCCAAGGGCGCGGCGAGCGGGCGGCTCGCGATCTGGGTCGGCGGCGATCGCGCCGTGTTCGAGCGGCACAAGGCGCTGCTGGAGGCGATGGGCGACCGGGCACGCTACATCGGCGACGTCGGCGCCGGAACGATCGCGAAACTGACGCATAACGCCGCCGGCGCGGCGATCAACGTGGTGCTGGCGGAG
>JAKAZN010000024.1 GCA_021815835.1 Pseudomonadota bacterium | reverse complement strand
CCACCCCCACCCCGCACGGAGCCAAAGTGAAAGGGGTCCAGGGGACTTGTTCCCTGGCGGGGGGTCCAGGGGGGCAGCGCCCCCTGGCCTTTCTTGCCGTCGCCCTCGGTTTACCCGCTCTTCCCCGGTGCGGCTATCCCGCGCAGCCAAGCGGTGGTGGCGGTCATGGCGTCGCGGGCTTTCTGGACGCTGTCGGTGCAGCGGACGAACCCGTGGACGGTGCCGGGGTAGAGGCTGGTTTCGGTGGGCACGCCGGCTTCGCGCAATTTGCGGTCCAGCGCCTCGCATTCGCTGCGAAGCACGTCGTGGGCGGCGATTTGCAGCCGGGTCGGGGGCAGGCCGGTCAGATCGGCGCGCAGCGGGGCGGCGACGGGGTGGAGCCGGTCGGCGTCGTGGGGGACGTAGGCGGACCAGTAGAACCGCATCTTCTCCGTGGTCAGGCCGAGGCCGGTGCCGTAGTCGCGGTAGCTCGGGGTATCGAAGCGGCTGTCGCAGACCGGATAGCTGGCAAGCAGGCCCGCGATCGCGGGGCCGCCCTGGTCGCGCAGCAGCAGCGCCGCGGCGAGCGCGAGGTTGGCGCCGGCCGAATCGCCGCCCAGGAGCAGCTTCGTGGGATCGATCCCCCAATCGGCGCCGTGGGCCGCCAGCCAGGTCGTGACGGCGGCGCATTCCTCGGGCGCCTGGGGAAATTTGGCCTCCGGCGACAGCGCGTAATCGACGCCGATGACGGCGATGCCCGCGCCGTCCGCGTAGTCGCGCATCAGCCGGTCATGGGTGTCGATCGAGGCCCAGACCCAGCCGCCGCCGTGGAAATAGATCAGCGCGGGGGCGGGATCGGGGGCATTGCGGGGGATATGCAGGCGACACTGGATGCGCCGGCCGCGGGCAAACACCCAGCGATCCTCGGAGCGGGCCATGGTCGGACCGCCACCGGCCATGCGCATGGCCAGCGCATCGTTGGTCGCGCGGTGCGGATCGAGGGGGATTTCCAGCCGGATCGGTGGGTAGGCGGAGGCCGCCTGGGCCTGGTCGTCCATCCAGGCCTGCATGTCGGGGTCCAGTTTCGGGGGGGCCATACGTCTTCTCCCTGTGCGTGCGCGACCTATCTATGGCATTGTTGCCGGAGGGGGCGGCGTCCTCAAGCCTGGATCGAGGAGATGCCGATGTCAGCCTACCCGGCGGAACTGGAAGAACATTGGAGCGCCTGGGGCGAGCCCCTGGAGATCCGCCCGATTCGTCCCGAGGACGCGGCTGCGCACGATGCGTTCTTCCATCGCCTGACCCCCGAGGATATCCGCCTGCGCTTCTTCGCCGCGGTGCGCGACCTCACGCCGGCCATGCTGGCCCGCTTCACACGGCTGGATTACGATCGCGACATGGCCTTCATCGCGGTGCGCGAGGCAACCGGGGAGACGGTGGGTGTCGCGCGCCTGGTGCGGGAGGCCGATCCCGAGGTGGGAGAATTCGCGGTCGTGGTGCAGCCGGACGTGAAGGGCCATGGGGTGGCGGGACATCTGATGGGGCGGCTGCTGGACTGGGCCTGGGCGCATGGGATGCGGCGCGTGGTCGGGGAAATCCTGGCGGAGAATACGCCGATGCTCGATTTGGCGCGCGGCCTGGGGTTCCGGCTGCGGCATGTGCCGGGAGAGGCGGGGGTGATCGAGGCGGTGCTGGCGCGTCCGGACGGGTCCGCGGTGGCGGAGTTGGCGGCGTGACCCTCACCCCCCTCCCCCTCTGCCACATGCGGGAAAGGGGAGGATGAGGGCGCTCACGTTGCGCCGCCGGGTCCTGCTGGGCGCGCCGCTGGCGCTGGCGGGCTGCTCGGCGCTGTCACGGCCGGCCTATGTCGAACAGGTGGAATGGCCGCTGACCTTGCGCCGGCCCGTGGCGCTGCCGCCGCGCCCGGGCGGGAGGGTGCTCGTGGTGCGGGGGCTGGAGCCGGCGCCGGGGCTGGAGCGGCGGGGGGTGCAGTGGCTGCGCCCGGATGGCAGCCTGCATGTGGATTTCTACAATCAGTGGGCGGTGTCGCCGGCGGAGGGGGTCACCGACGATCTGCGGCGCTGGCTGGCCGAGTCGGGGCTGTTCGCGGCGGTGGTGGGGTCGGATGCCGGGGTGGCGGGGGATTTTGTGCTGAGCGGGGAGCTGACGGCGTTTCTGGGCGCGCGTGGGCGGGCGCGGGTGGCGCTGGCGCTCGTGCTGGTCCGGACGCAGCCGGCGCGAGTGGTGCTGCAGCGGACCTTGGCGGGAGAGGCCCCGTTCGCGACGGCAGCGGCGGCGGACGTGGTGCGGGCGCTGCTGGCGGCGTTGCGGATGGTGTTGGGGCAGGCGGAGTCGGCGCTGGCGGCGGAGCAGGCGGCATAGCTGGGGGGAGTGCCTGCGCGCCCACTCCGTCGTTTTCAGGGCGCCGCGTGGGAGAACCGGGGATCGCGCCTGCGCCGGATCACGCCGCGAACCCCGGCGGCGGCGGGCTCCCCGGGGAACACAACGCCAGGGCCTTGAACAGCCGGCCCATGCGATAGGGCGCGGTCAGGCGGCGCGCGGCCGAGTCCAGCAACGCCGCCTTGTCCGGTGGCTGGCCTCGCGCCAACCGGGCGGTGCGCTCACCAAAGCCGAGCCGGCCGAGCAGCACGCCCTGCGCCAGCGGGCCGTGCACCGCCGCCCCCGCCGCGCGCGCGACCCCGGCCAGCGCGGCGAAATCCACATGCGCCGTCAGATCGGCCGCCCCCGGCGCGGCCAGCGGGTCGGCGGGCGCGCCGGCGCGGATCGCCTGCAAGGAACTGGCGTGCCCCGGTGCCTCGGGGCCGTAATCCACCAGCAGCGCGGCCCCCGGGACCCGCGCGAACCGGGCGGCGAGACCCGCCACGAAATCGCGCGCGGGAGCACAGATTTCCGCAACCTCGCCTTCCGCCAGCCCGGGGGCATCGGGTCCGTCCGTTGCGACCGCGGGGCGTTCGACGATGCCGCCCCCGGCGACGAAACGTTCCGCCCAGCCCGCGCCGCGACGCACGAACTGGCGGATCGGCAGCGCGTCCAGGAACTCGTTGGCCAGTAGCAGCAGCGGCCCGGCGGGCAGCGTGTCGAGCGATTCGTGCCAGACGGGCGCGGCATCGGGCAGCGCCGCCGCCTGCAGCGCGCGCAGCCGGGGCGAGGTCTCGATCAGATGCACCGCCAGCGCCGCGCCGAAATCGGGGGCCACGGCCCGGATCGCGCGCAGCGCGTCGGCCATCAAGGTGCCCCGGCCAGGCCCCGCCTCGGCCAGCAGCACGGGGGCGGGGCAGCCCAGCCCCTGCCACGCGACCGCGGCCCAGAGACCCAGGATTTCCCCGAACACCTGGGAGATTTCCGGCGCCGTGGTGAAATCCGCGAAGGGATCGCGAGTCGCGTAATAGGCCGCGTTGGCGCGCGCCATGAAGCGATCGAGCCGCTCCATCGCGCCCGCCTCAGCCACCCGGCAGGCGATGGCGCTGCGCGTACCAGATCAGCCCCGCGCCGATCAGCAGCATGGGGATCGACAATATCTGGCCCATGGTCAGGCCGCCGGCGAGATAGCCCAGGAACGGATCCGGCTCGCGGAACGATTCCGCGACGATCCGGCAGACGCCATAGCCGACCACGAAGACGCCGGCGAGGAAGCCGGGCCGCGCGCGCAGCCGGTCGCTGCGCGCCAGCAGCAGCATGACCGCGAGCAGCAGGATGCCCTCCAGCGCCGCCTCGATCAGTTCGGAAGGGTACCGCGGCGCCGGCCCGGCGGCGGGATAGATCAGCGCGATCGGCAGCCAGCAATGGGTGGGCGTGCAGCCCGGCACGCGCCGCCCCCACAGCTCGCCGTTGATGAAATTGGCGACCCGGCCGAGGCCGAGACCCACCGGCACCGGCACGGCGATCCGGTCCGCGAAGGCGAGAAACGGGATGGCGTTGCGCCGGCAGAACCATGCGATGGCGATCGCGACGCCGATCGCCCCGCCATGGAAGCTCATGCCCCCGTCCCAGACCGCCGGGATCAGCAGCGGATGGGCGAAATACAGCGCCGGCTGATAGAACAGCACGTAGCCGAGCCGTCCGCCCAGCACCACGCCGAGCGTCGCCCAGGTGAGGAAATCGTCCACCTGCTCGACGGTCGCGACGATCGGGGCGCGACGGACCAGCACCCGCGCGATGCGCCAGCCGATCAGCAGCGCGGTGATATAGGCCAGCGCATACCAGCGGATCAGGATCGGCCCGAGATGGATCGCGACCGGATCGAATCCGGGATCGACGAGCACGCCGGCGAGACCGAAGGTCACGCGTGCGCGTCCGGCTGGCTCAGGTAGTCGCGCACATAGCGGCCGATGCCGTCTTCCAGGGGGGTGAACTGGCCGGGATAGCCGGCGGCGCGCAGGCGGGTCATCGGGGCCTCGGTGAAGGATTGGTACTGGCCGCGCAGCTTGGCCGGCATGTCGATGAAATCCACCTGGCGCGGCACGCCGGCGGCGTCGCAGACGGCGTGCGCCAGATCGAGATAGGTGCGCGCCCGCCCGGTGCCGAGATTGAACAGCCCGTTTACGCCCCGGTTGTCCAGCAGCCAGAGGATCACGTCCACCACGTCCCCCACCCAGATGAAATCGCGCGCCTGGGCGCCGTCGGCGAGCCCGGCGCGATCGGAGCGGAACAGCCGCGGGGCGTGGCCGGCGGCGATCTCGTCGTGTTTCACCTTCACGACCGAGATCATCGGTCCCTTATGGTATTCGTTCGGGCCATAGACGTTGAAGAATTTCAGCCCCGCCCATTGCGGCGGGCGCGGCGCGCCGCCGGCCAGCAAGGCCGCCACCCGCAGGTCGAAGGCGTGTTTGGTCCAGCCGTAGAGATTAAGCGGACGCAACCGGGGCAGCGCGGCCGGATCGTCGTCGAACCCCGCCGCGCCGTCCCCGTAGGTCGCGGCGGAGGAGGCGTAGATGAACCGCACCCCGCGCGCGGCGCACCACGCCCAGAGCCGCAGCGGCAGTTCGACGTTGGTGGCCCAGGCGCGGTCGCCATCGGTCGCGGTGGTCTCGCTGACCGCGCCGAGATGGACCAGCGCCTCGATCGGTGGGCGCGCGGCGAGGAACTCGTCCAGCGCCTCGGGCGGGATCAGCCGCGCCGGGGGATGGGTGGCGAGGTTGCGCCACTTCCCCTGATCGCCCAGCCAATCGACGACGACCGTCTCCGCCCCACGGCGGTACAGCGCGGCTTGCAGATTCGAGCCGATGAATCCGGCCCCACCCGTGACCATAATCATGGGCGCGGCTTATAGAGGCATCCGCCCCGGCATGGCAGGGGGGATCGGGAGACAGGATCATGGGCGACCGGCCGAAATTCTTCGACGACCTGGCGGGCGTGGCCGGCGGCGCGTTCTCCGCGCTGGCCGGGCTGCGCGAGGAGGCGGAGGCGATGGTGCGCGCGCGCATCGACGAGACCCTGCGCCGGCTCGACCTGGTGCGCCGGGAGGAGCTGGACGCGGTGCAGGAGCTGGCCGCCAACGCGCGGGCCGGGCAGGAGGCGGCGGAGACGCGGCTGGCCGCGCTGGAAGCGCGGGTGGCGGCACTGGAAGCGGCGGCGGCGGAGAGCCTGCCGGATCCGGATGTGTGATCCCGGGGGGCGCCGCGCGCCCCCCGGGGTCCTTCTTCAAGCGCGCGCGGTCAGCTCGCGGCGCCCTCGATGATGCCGCCGAAGCGCACCCAGTTGGTGCCGTCCCAGCGTTGCAGCTGCATCGCGCGGATCGGGTAGTAGTTGGTGGGGCCAGTCGCCACCGTGATGCCGGGCAGCAGGGTGCCGATCTCCAGCTTCTTGATGCTGGTCGCCTGCTTCATCACGTTGGCGCGGGAGAAATTGCCCTTGCAGGCCTCCAGCACGTGGCGCATCACGATGCCGGCGGTGTAGCCATAGACGAAATTATTATCCGACTGGTCGGCATGCGGCAGGTATTTGTCCATGAACTTGCGCCACTCGTTCATGCCGGGGTCGTTCTTGAACGCCGCCTCGGTGGTGTCCTTGAGCCAACCGCTGGTGAGGATGCCGACGCCGTTCTCCATCCCCGCCGGCTTCATCACCGAGCCGACCGAGATCGAGACGTTAGTAAGGAAGAACATCGGCTTCCAGTTCAGATCGTGCGCCTTGCGGATGGATTGCGCGGCCTGCTTGGGCGCCGCGGCGCACATGAAGGTATCCGCGCCGGAGGATTGCAGCTCGGTGATCTGCGAATCGACCGTGGGGTCCGTCGCCTCGTACGACAACGACTTCACGACGTATTTCTTCCAGTCCTTGCCGAGCACGTCGCGCAGGCCGACGACGTAGTCCTTGCCGAAATCGTCATTCTGGAACAGGATGCCGAGCTTGGCGTTCGGCTTGTGCTTCAGCATGTATTTGGCGTAGATCTGCGCTTCCGTCCGATAGCTCGGCTGCAGGCCGATGGTCCAGGGGTACTGCTTGTAGTGGCCCCATTTGCTGGCGCCGGTGGCGACAAACAGCATCGGCACCTTCTCGTGGTTCACGAATTTCTCGATCGCCGAGTTGGTCGGCGTGCCGAGCGTGTTGAACAGGAAATCGACCTTGTCCTGTTCCAGCAGCCGGCGCACATCCTCCACCGTGCGCGGCGGCAGGTAGCCGTCGTCGTAGGTAAGGAAATCGATCATGTGGCCGGCGACGCCGCCGGTATCGTTCATCATCTTGAAGAACGCGGTTTCGGTGTGGCCGATCGCGCCATAGGACGAGGCCGGCCCGCTATAGGGCATCGTGTTGCCGATCTTGATCTTGTGCGCGGTCACGCCGGGCGTTGCCGCCCGCGCACGCGGTGCCAGGGCGGCGGCGGTGGTGGCGGCGGCGGCAGCCGCGCCACCGGCCAGAATCGTTCTCCTGCCGATCATTCTGCGTTCACTCCCGTTTGATTTTGGTGCCTGCCTGTGCGGCCCCCCGCGCGCGGGCCGGCCAGGCGGCATGTTGGCCGGGGCCGGGGCGCGACGCAACAGCTACCCAACGGCGACGGCCTCGGCCAGACGGGCGAACACCGCCACCCCGCGGGCGAGCTCGGCCAGCGCCACCGCCTCGCCCGGCCGGTGCGCCACCGCGATATCGCCCGGTCCCAGCACCACGCAGGGGGCAAGCGCGGACAGCTCCGAGGCGTCGGTGCCGAACGCCGCCGTGCGGGCGTCCATGCCGGTCACGCGCGCGGCGAGGCGGATCAGCGGATGATCCTCCGGCAGTTCGGGCGGCCTGCCCTCGCGCGCTTCCCGCACGGTCACGCCGGCGCGGGCGGCGGCTTCATGCACGGCGGCGCGGATCGGTTCGGGGTCGATGCGGGCCGAATAGCGGAACTTGATGCGCGCGGTCGCCAGGGGAACGGTGACGTTCACCGCCGCGCCATGGTTGTCGATCACCAGGTTGAAATCGCCGAACGGCGGGTCGTAGGCGGGATCGCGCAACGCGGGATCGTCGCGCACCCGGGCGAAGAGCGCGCGCATCTCGGCGAGGAACGGGATCAGGGTCCAGTTCGCGTTGCGTCCCTCCCCGGTGCTGCTATGCGCCTGGACGCCCTCGGCGGTGCAAGTAAAGCCGATGCTGGAGCGATGACCGCGCAGCGGGATCAGCCGGGTCGGCTCCACCACCGCGATCGCGCGCGGGGCGGCGCGGCGGACCAGCGCGGAGCGGGCGACGATCTCGCGCGCGCCCTGCTTGGTGGTCTCCTCGTCGGTGGTGAGCAGCAGGGTGATCGGGACGGACGCGGGCAGCGCGCGGGCGGCGACGATCGCGGCGGCGATCGGGCCTTTCATGTCGGCGCTGCCCAGGCCGTGCAGCATTCCGTCGGCGTCGATCCGCCCGGAGAACGGATCGTCGGTCCAGCCCGTGTCCGGCACCGTGTCCATATGGCCCGACAGCGCCAGCCCGCCCGGCCCGCCGCGATGGGCGATCAGCACGCGCTTCGCCGTTCCGGCCGGATCGGTGTAGTCCAGCGCCTCGGTCTCGAAATCACCAAGCTCGGCCATCAGGCGGGCGGCGAGCGGGAGGTTGCTCACGAAACTGCGGCTGTCGGTCGCGACCAGGTCGGCGGCGAGGCGGGCGAGGGCATCCATGCGGCGGGGCCTTGGCGGTGGGGCGCAAGTCTGGCGCCCCACCCGCCACGCCGCAAGCGGCCGGGGACTCGCGCGCGGCGCCGGCAGGCGCTATCCCCGAATCGCCAGACCGAAGCCGAAGCACAAGAGGAAACGCCCATGGACGGGTTCGACATCACCACCTGCCTCGCCAAGGACGCGCCGGCCGCCGCGCCACGCTTCGGCGGCTTTCCGCCGTATAATTTCATCGGCGGGCACAACGATCCGGCGCTGATCCCGCTCGATGGCCTGATCGCCGCGGCTGGCGCGGTGCTGGCGCGGGATGGCCGCCGGCTCGCCACCTACAATCTTTCGCAAGGGCCGCAGGGCTACCGGCCGTTGCGCGAATTCGTCGCGGCCAAGCTCTCCGGCCGGCGTGGCATCGCCGCCGCCGCCGATGATGTTCTCATCACCTCCGGCTCCGGCCAGGGGATCGACATCGTGAACCGCCTGCTGGTTTCCCCCGGCGATACCGTGCTGATCGAGGAATTCTCCTACGCCGGCGCCATCACCCGCGCGCGCCAGTCGGGCGCCGGCGTGATCGCCCTGCCGCTGGATGAACAGGGCATCCGGACCGACGCGCTGGAGAACATCCTCACCGCGCAGCGCGCCAAGGGGGTGACGCCGAAATACATCTATACCATCCCGACGATCCAGAATCCCACGGGATCGATCCTGCCGCTCGACCGCCGCCAGGCGCTGGTCGCGCTGTCGGCGCGGTTCGGCGTGCCGATCTTCGAGGACGAATGCTACGCCGATCTGCTGTGGCACGATGTCGATGCGCCGCCGGCCTTGCGCGCGCTGGCGCCGAGCCAGGTGGTGCATATCGGATCGTTTTCCAAATCCCTCGCGCCGGCGCTGCGGCTCGGTTACGCGTCGGCCGACTGGCCGATGCTCGCGCGCATGATCGCCTGCAAGGCGGATGGGGGCACGGGCGCGATCGATCAGATGGTGGCGGCGGAGTATTTTTCCAGCCATTTCGCCGCGCATATCGACCGGCTGAGCACCGGGCTTTCGGCCAAGCTCGCGGTGATGCAGGAAGCCGTGGCGCGCGAATTCGGCACGGCGATCGAGACCTGGGCGCCGCGCGGCGGCATCTTCCTGTGGATGAAGCTGCCCGCCGAGGTCGATGTGCGCACGCTGGTCCAGCCGGCGCTGGCGGCGGGGGTGGCGTTCAATCCGGGGCCGGAATGGGCGGTGGACGCGGAGACAGCGAAATCGCATCTGCGGCTGTGCTTCGCGCTGCCGACCGCAGACGAAATCCGCGAAGGCGTGGCGGCGTTCGCGCGGGTCTGCCGTGAGCAGACCGGCATTCCGCGCCAGAGCGCCAATATCCGCCACCAGTAATCAAGGGGAAACGACGATGGCTCTGAAAATCTATGGCGTGCTGCGCTCGCGCGCGACGCGGCCGATCTGGATGGCGAAGGAACTGGGGCTCGCGTTCGAGCATGTGCCGGTGATCCAGGTTTACCGGCTGGCGAACCCGGATGCGCCGGACGCGCCGCTGCACACGCGCTCCCGCGCGTTCCTGGCGGTCAATCCGAACGGGCTGGTACCCTGCATCGACGATGACGGTCTGGTGTTGAACGAATCCTTCGCCATCACGCTCTATCTGGCGCGCAAGCATGGCGGTCCGCTGGCGCCGAGGGATGTGCGCGAGGAAGGGCTGATGCTGCAATGGACGTTGTGGGCCGCGACCGAGGTGGAGATGCCGGCGCTGCGCGCGATGCAGAACGGCCCGGCGGTGAAGACCCGCGATGCGGCGATCCATGCCGAAGCCGTGGTCGCGCTCGGGCCGAAACTCGCCGTGCTGGACAAGGCCCTGGGCGAGGGTGGCGGGCATCTGGTGGGCGGGCGCTTCACGGTCGCGGACCTGAACGTGGCCGAGGTGGTGCGCTACGCCCAGGCGGCGCCGGAGCTGTTCACGAGCGCCCCGCATGTTCGGGCCTGGATCGCCGCCTGCCAGGCACGGCCGGCGTTCCAGGAGATGATGGCCGCGCGCAACGCCGAGCCGGCGTAGCGGCTACCAGCCCCGAGCCGGCGTAGCGGCTACGCCCGCCCGTCGGCCAGCTTCGCCTCGGTGCGTGCCTGCAGGCTCTCGAACGACAGGCCGGGCGCCATGTCGCGCACCACGAATCCGGCCGCCGTCACGTCCAGCACCGCGAGGTTGGTATAGACCCGCTTCACCGCGGCCAATGCCGTCAGCGGATACGAACACCGATGCACCAATTTCGGCGTGCCGTCCTTGGTCGTGTGCTCCATCATCACCCAGAGCCGCTTCGCCCCGGCGGCCAGATCCATCGCGCCGCCCACCGCCGGCGCGGTATCGTTCTCGCTGGTCGCCCAGTTGGCGATGTCGCCGTTCTCCGCCACCTGGAACGCGCCCAGCACGCACAGATCCAGGTGCCCGCCGCGGATCATCGCGAAGCTGTCGAAATGGTGGCAGTAGCTGCCGCCCTCCCGCAGGGTCACGTATTGCTTGCCGGCGTTGATCAGCCAGGGATCGATCGCGTCCTTGGCCGGCGCCGGGCCCATGCCCAGCACCCCGTTTTCCGAGTGGAACACAACTTCCCGCTCGGGCGGCACGTGATCGGCGACGGCGGTCGGGATGCCGATGCCGAGATTGACGTACCAGCCCTCGGGGATATCGCGCGCCACGCGGGCGGCCATCTCCGGGCGGGTCAGGGGCTTGGCGGCGGCAAGCGTGGTCGCGGACATGTCTCTCGCTCCGTTCCTGTCAGAAGCCGGATGGGTCGCCGTAGGGGACGTGCAGCACGCGATTGACGAAGATGCCCGGCGTGTGGACGTGGTCGGGATCGATCTCCCCCAGCGCGCGCAGATGCTGCGACTGCACGATGGTGAGGGTCGCGCCCATCGCCATCACGGGATTGAAGTTGCGGCCGGATTTGCGGAAGGTCAGGTTGCCCCAGCGATCCGCCTCCCACGCCTCCACCAGCGCCACGTCGCCCAGCAGCGCCTTTTCCGCGACATAGACGCGGCCATCGATCTCGCGCGTCTCCTTGCCCTGCGCCATCTTGGTGCCGGCGCCGGTCGCGGTGAAGAACAGCGGAATCCCGGCCCCGGCGGCGTGGATGCGCGCGGCGAGCGTGCCCTGGGGCA
>JAKAZN010000023.1 GCA_021815835.1 Pseudomonadota bacterium | reverse complement strand
GTAGCCCGCGCCGTAGCCAAGTTCCTGCATCAGCTTGGTGGGCGCGTTCAGGATATGCGCCGGCGGCATCAGGCTGCCGGTGGCTTTCGCCGCGGCGCGGGCGGCGCCGAAGGCCACATACACCGCGTTCGATTTCGGCGCGGTCCCGAGATAGACCACCGCCTGGGCCAGCGCGAGCTCGCCCTCCGGGCTGCCCAGGCGTTCGTAGGTTTCCCATGCGGCCAGGGTCATCCCCAGCGCGGCCGGATCGGCCATGCCGATATCCTCGGCGGCGAAGCGGGTCAGGCGGCGGGCGATGTAGCGCGGGTCCTCCCCGCCCGCCAGCATCCGCGCGAACCAGTACAATGCGGCATCGGGGTCCGACCCGCGCAGCGATTTATGCAGCGCCGAGATCAGGTTGTAATGTTCTTCCCGATCCTTGTCGTACAGCGCCGCCCGCCGCGCCAGCAACGCGGCCAGTCCGGCTGCATCCAGCGCCGCCGTCCCGGCCGGCAACGCCGCGAGCTGCTCGGCCATGTTGAGCAGGTACCGCCCATCCCCGTCCGCCATCGCCCGCAGCACCGCGCGCCCCTCCGGGTCCAGCGGCAGGGGCCGGGCCAGGTCGGTCTCCGCCCGCGACAGCAACGCCTCCAGCGCCGCGTCGTCCAGCCGGCGCAACACCAGCACCTGGCAGCGCGACAGCAGCGCGCCGTTCAGCGCGAAGGACGGGTTTTCGGTGGTGGCGCCGATCAGGGTGATGGTCCCGTCCTCGACCACCGGCAGGAACCCGTCCTGCTGGGAACGGTTGAAACGATGGATCTCATCGACGAACAGCAGGGTGCCCTGGCCGGTCCGCCGCCGCCGCGCCGCGTCCTCGAACGCGCGCTTCAGGTCGGCCACGCCCGAGAACACCGCCGAAAGCTGCACGAAAGCCAGGCCGGCCCGCGCCGCCAGCAGCCGCGCGATGGTGGTCTTGCCCGTTCCCGGCGGTCCCCACAGGATCAGCGACGCAAGCGAGCCGCGTTCCAGCATCCGCGACAGCGTCCCCTCCGGCCCGACCAGGTGATCCTGGCCGACCACGTCCTCCAGCCCGCGCGGGCGCAGCCGGTCGGCCAGCGGGCGCGCGGCGGCGGCAGCCGGCGCGGGGCCGGGGTCGGCGGGGCCGAACAGATCATCGTCGCTCATGGCCCGCCCGACGTACTGCCCCGGCATGCGCCAGCGCAAGCGGCGTCACGCCGGCCGGTCCGGCCCCCGCGCCGGGGGAAACACCACCCGCTGATACAGATACCCGACGCCGATCAGGCACAGCCCCAGGCCGAAGAACGAGGCCACCCGGAACAGCCCCGTCAGCGCCGCCATATCGGAGATGAAGACCTTCCCCACCACTACCAGCAGCACGCCCAGAGCGCCGTAGCGCAGCGCCACGCTGCCGCCGCGCAACCCCACCGCCAGCAGCAGGCCTGCGAAGGCGAGCCAGGCCGCCGAATAGGAATACCATTCCGCATCCGAAGTCGGCCCGCGCGACAGCACCGAACCATGGAAGCCGCGCCGCACTTCCAGCGAGACCTCGGTAAACAGCAGCACCAGCAGCAGACCCCGCCGGACCCACGCCCACATCCTGCCGCCCGGCGCACGGGAAAGCTGCACCGCCAGCAGCGCGGCCGGCACGCCATAGGCCAGCAGCAGCAGATTCAGCACCGGCAGATGCCCGACCTTCTCGCCCGACCAGAGCGGATTGTGCAGCAGCAGCTGCCACAGCACGATCCGCCCCACCGCGAGGCCGGACAGGACCCGCCGCCCCCACAGCGCCACGGGCCGCGCCGCCAGCCCCGGGCTGGCGCCGAGGCCGATCGCCATCGCCAGCCAGACAATCGTTTGCAGGCTGGCTTCCAGCAGCCCATGGCTCGGTCCGCCGGGCGGTCCGAGCAGCAGCTCGTGGATCTCGAGCGTCGCCAGCAGCGCGGCGAAGGCCAGCGCCCCGCCCTCCAACAGCCGCACCAGGCGGTCATCGCCATCGCGGCGGAACCAGCGCGCGGCGGCGTAGAACGCCGCGGCGGGAACGCCGTAGCCGTACAGGATCCAGTTCAGCAGCGGCGTCGTGCCGATGCGATAAAGGAACAGATCCGGATTCCCGACCAGCCGCACCAGCACCACCAGCGCCACCGCCCACGCGACCCGCCGCAACGCCGGCAACGACAGCCGTCCCGCGATCCAGGCCAGCGCCGGCAATTGCACCGACAGGGCAACGGTCAGCCACGCCTCCCGCAGCACCATCGTGGCACCCAGGCTGAGCGCCGCGACCGCGCCCGCGGCATAGGCGGCGAGCACGACCGGCGGCCCCGATTCGCGCCGGACCCACCCGGCGGCAACGACATTCGCGCCCGCGAGCGCCAGCCCGACCGCGCCCCAGCGCAATGTCACCTGGAAATCCGCGACGCGCCCATACGCGACCGCGAGCAGCAGGACCGGAGCCGAGGCGGACAGCGCGCCCCATATCCCCGGCCGCCGCGCGTCACGATGCAGCACGAAGCCCGCGCCTCCGAACAACGCCGCGAATCCGGCGGCGGCGGACAGGAACCGGCCGAGCTGCGGCAGCAGCACCGTCGTCCCCGGGCCGGCCCGCAAGGTCGTTTCGACCGACAGCGGCAGGTACGTCTCCACCATCGGGCCGAGCGCGATCAGCTGGGGCATATACCAGGTGGCGATCGCGGCCAGCGTCACCGCCTCCGCCAGCAGCCCCAGCGCGTCGAAGCCCGGCGCGCGCCAGGCCACGAACAGGCAGAAGCCGGCGAACAGGCCGAGCACGGCCAGCGCGGGCGCACCATAGAGATCCATGCGCAGCAGCGCGTAGACCAGCACCCCGATCAGCGCCGTCGCGATCCAGGCCACCAGCGCGGCGGGCCGCGGCACGCGCAGCCCAAGCCCTGGCGCGTCCACGGCCAGCAGCGCCGGCGCCGGGACAAACACGCCCAGCGCCGCAAGTCCCAGCAGATACGCCCCAACCACCCCCGCCTCGCCGGGCCGGAAATAGGTCAGAAGCCACAGCGCCGGCCAGGCCAGCGCGCCGGCCAGGGTGACCGCGCCCAGCCAGATGGCGCCGGTGGCACGGACCATCGCCAGTCCGGCGGCCGTCAGCCCCAGCAGATACAGGAACAATCCCCAGGCGGAAGGATGCGTGGAGGGAACGAGCAACGGCGTCGCGAACCCTCCCACCACGCCGAGCAGCGCCACCAGCGGCCCCTGCGGCACCGCGAGCAGCACCGCGCCGATCGAGACCGCGCCCAGCAGCAGGAACGCCGCCAGCGGTCCCAGCAGATGATAGAGCTGAAACGCGGCGAACAGGCTGGTATAGGCGATCGAGACGCCCGCCGCGCTCAGCGCCGGCGGCACATAATCCGGCCGCGCCGGCGCGGTCTCGGCGCGCGCCGCCGCGCGACGCGCCCACTCGCCCGCCGCCATCAACGCGCAGCCGAACAGGAATCCGGCCGAGACCCGGGTGCGCGGCCCCAGCAGCCCCATATCCACGGAGTACTTGACCAGGAACACGCCCCCGAGCGCCAAGGTCAGCGCGCCGAGCCACAGCATCCAGCGCGACGTCAGCCGCTGCTCCATGGTTTCGCGGCGCGGGCGCGGGGGAGCGGCTGCCTCCGCCGTTTCGGACGGAGACGCCGCGAGCGCGACGACGGGCACCGAGGCCATGGCGGCCTCGGCAAGGACCGGTTCGGGCACCGCCGGCGCGGGCGCCACTTGCGGTGGCAATGCGCGCAGCGCGGCGAGTTCCGCCGCCATCCGCGCCTGCGCCTGCGACAACGCGCCGACCTGTCGGCGGAGATTGTCGAGCAGGATGCGCTGGCGCAACACGAAGATCAGTCCGAGCGCCGGCCCGACAATGACCCAGATCGCGAGCAGGGTCAGCAGTTCAAACATCATGGTCCTCTCGGGGCGAAAACCCGCGCCGCGCTACGCATCCTCCTCCGCGTGGCGGATCAGCACCTCCCGCTTGCCCACATGGTTCGCGGGTCCCACCACGCCTTCCTTCTCCATTTGCTCGATCAGCTTCGCGGCGCGGTTGTAGCCGATGTTCAGATGCCGCTGGACGAAGGACGTGCTCGCCTTGCCTTCCCGCGCCACCAACGCCACCGCCTGCTCGAACAGCCCGCGCTCACCGCTCGCCTCTTCTCCGGACAACGTCAGCGCCGAGCCCCCCGCCTCGTCGTCCGGTTCCGTGACCGCGTCCAGATAGGCCGGCTCGCCCTGCTCGCGCAGGAACGCCACCACCTTCTCCACCTCGTCATCGGAAACGAACGGTCCGTGCACGCGCACGATCCGCCCGCCGCCGGCCATGTAGAGCATGTCGCCCTGGCCCAGCAGTTGTTCCGCCCCCTGCTCGCCCAGGATGGTACGGCTGTCGAACTTGCTGATGACCTGGAAGCTGATCCGGGTCGGGAAATTCGCCTTGATCGTGCCGGTGATCACATCGACCGAGGGCCGTTGCGTCGCCATGATGACATGGATGCCCGCCGCGCGCGCCATCTGCGCCAGGCGCTGCACCGCCGCTTCGATATCCTTGCCCGCGACCATCATCAGATCCGCCATCTCATCGACCACGACGACGATGAACGGCAGGGTTTCCAGCGCCAGCGGCTGGTCCTCGAAGATCGGCCGTCCGGTATCGGGATCGAACCCGGTCTGCACGCGGCGGGTGATCACCTCTCCCTTGGCGCGGGCATCGGCCACCCGGTCGTTGAACCCGCCGATATTGCGCACGCCGAGCTGACTCATCGCCCGGTAGCGCCGCTCCATCTCGCGCACGGTCCATTTCAGCGCCGTCACCGCCTTGGCCGGTTCCGTCACCACCGGCGCCATCAGATGCGGGATGCCGTCGTACATCGACAATTCCAGCATCTTCGGATCGATCATGATGAGCCGGCACTGATCGGGCGAGAGCCGATAGAGCAGGCTCAGGATCATCGCGTTCACGCCCACCGACTTGCCCGACCCGGTGGTGCCGGCGATCATCAGATGCGGCATCCGTTGCAGATCAGCCACGATCGGCGCGCCCGAGATGTCCTTGCCCAAGGCCAGCGCGAGCCGCCCCGCGTGCTTGCGTACATCCTCCGATCCCAGGATCTCCGACAGGAACACGGTCTCCCGCTTAGCGTTGGGTACCTCGATGCCGATCACGTTGCGCCCCGGCACGGTGGCGATGCGCACCGCCGTGACCGACAGCGAGCGCGCGATGTCGTCGGCGAGCCCGATCACCCGTGCGCTGCGGATGCCCGGCGCCGGTTCCAGCTCATAGAGCGTCACCACCGGCCCGGGGCGGATCTCCACGATCGCGCCCTGCACCCCGTAATCGGACAGCACGGTTTCCAACAGCCGCGCATTCGCCTCCAGCGCCTCCGCCGTCGGCCCCGTCGCCGCGCGCGTCGGCGCGGGCTTGAGCAGATCGAGCGGGGGGAACCGCCAGCCCGGCTCCTCCAGCTTCAGGCTGGCCTGCTGACCGCGCCGGACGGGCGGCGCCGCGCGCGGACGAATGGTGGGACCCGCCGTGGGGCGGTCGGGCGCCGGGGCCGGGGCGGGCGCGAGCCGCCCCATCCCGGCCTCGGGCGCGGCCACACCGTCCAGCACAGGCTCGCGCCGCGCGAGGACCGCCCCCGCCGGCACTGGCGCGGCCCCTGCCTCCGCCCTCCGGCGGCGAAACAGCCGCATCGGGATCAGCTTGCGCGGATCGAGGAACCGCCACACCGGCGACCGGCCCAGAACCTCGACATCCGGCGCGATCGCCGGCGTCCGCGCCACCACCGCGAATCGCGCGATCCGCGCCAGCACGCGCCAGATCGTCCGCCACTCGCCGCCCGAAAGCCCGAGCGCCAGCAGCACCAATGTCACCGACAGCGCCGCGCCGATCGTCCAGACCAGCGCCGCGCCGGCCGCGCCCATCACGCCCCCGCCTACCGCCAGCGCCGCCGGCGCCAGCAGCCGCCCGACCGCGCCACCGAGGCCCGCCAAGGTCGGCCAGGTCAGGCCATGCAGCTTCGGCACCGCCTCCAGGGTCGCGCCCAGGATCGGCATGGCGAACAGGGTGGCCGCGATACGCGCCGCCGGGCTGCCCAGGCCGCGCCGCCAGGCGACGCGAAACGCCCAGGCGAGCAGCGCCAGCCCCGGCAGCACCCCGGCCAGCCCGAAGCCTTGCAGCAGCAGATCCGCCACCGCCGCGCCCACCGGCCCGGCCAGGTTGCGCACCGGCACGCTGCTCGCGGTATCGAAGGACGGATCGCCCGCGTGGTAGCTGGCCAGTGCCACCAGCACGCATAACCCCGCCACCCCCAGCACCAATCCCGTCAATTCCGCCGCCCGCCGCTGCATCAGCGAACGCAAGGCAGGGGAGACGAAACGGCGCCGGTCGAACGGGGCGGGGCGGGCGATCGTGGCCATGCGGGGCGGAACCTTATCCGGGCGCGGCTTCGCGCGAGGCCGCAACTATAGACCGGAACCGCCTGAGCGCGAACTACAAAACCTGCTCCCCGTGCAGCGCGATATCCAGCCCCTCCCGCTCCTCCTCCCGCGACACCCGCAGCCCCACCAGCACGCCGGCGATTTTCAGCGCCACATAGGTCCCGACGGCGCTCCAGACGATCGTCGCGGCCACGGCAACCGCTTGCACCCCCAGGAGATGCAGCCCGCCGGTCGCTCCCGCCGGATCGGCCGCGCCGGCCGATAGCGGCCCGAACGCGAACACCCCGGTCAGCAGCATCCCCACCATGCCGCCCACCCCGTGCACCCCGAACGCATCCAGGCTGTCGTCGTAGCGCAGCCGCGGCTTGAGCTCGGTCGCGGCATAGAAGCACACCAGGCCGGCGATCAGCCCGATTGCCAGCGCCGGGCCGGGCAGCACGAACCCCGCCGCCGGCGTGATCGCCACCAGCCCCGCGACCGCGCCGGAAATGGCGCCCAGCACCGAGGGCTTGCCGCGCAGCAACCATTCCGCGCCGCTCCAGGTCAGGGTCGCTCCAGCGGCGGCGAGCTGCGTCGCCAGCACCGCCATCCCCGCCCGCGCGTTCGCCCCCATCGCCCCGCCGGAATTGAACCCGAGCCAGCCGACCCAGAGCAGCGCGCCGCCGGTCACCGCGTAGGCCAGGTTCCACGGTGCCATGTTCTCGGTCCCGAAGCCGAGCCGCCGGCCCAGCACCAGCGCGCAGACCAGGCCGGAGACGCCGGCGTTGATCTCCACCACCGTCCCACCGGCGAAATCGGCGACGCCGAGCCGCGCCAGCCACCCGGTCGGCGCCCAGACCCAATGCGCGATCGGCGCATAGACCAGCAGCGACCACAGGATCATGAAAATCATCAGGGCGGAGAATTTCATCCGGTCGGCGAAGGCGCCGGTGACGACGGCCGGCGTGATGACCGCGAACGCCATCTGGAACATCACGAAGACGCTTTCCGGGATCGCGGTCGGCTGCGCGACGGCGGTGCCGGCGCCGAGCACGAACGCCTTGTTCCAATCCGCGCCCAGCCCGTTCAGGAACAGCCGCGAGGCATCGCCGATCCAGCCATTCCCGTTGCCGAACGCCAGCGAATACCCGGCCAGCATCCACACGACGCTGATCAGCGCGCAGATCGCGAAGGACTGCATCATGGTGGCAAGCACGTTCTTCTTGCGCACCATTCCTGCATAGAACAGCGCCAGGCCCGGGATCGTCATCAGCAGCACGAGCGCGGTGCAGACGAGCATCCAGGCGGTATCGCCCGGGCTGATCGGCCGGGAGGTCGCGGCAAAAGCGGGATGGACGAGCGGGATCGTCGCGCCGGCAAGGGCCGAGGCACGCAGGAGCCGGGACATCTTCGGTTTCTTTCAGGTCGTGTGACGTTACGCGATATGCATCAACTTCCGTGCCAGCATGGCGGTCTCGGACGGCTTGCCGATTCCCGCGGTCCAGGTCAGTTTGCCCGCGTTTTGGGCAGCCGGCCTTGCTCGCCTCGGGGGCAGGGGCGCCACCGGATGCCCTCCCGACAGGCCGAAGGGCCTGCCTAGTTTTCGTGCAGAGGACGAAGATGGACCCGACCCTTACCGCCGAAATCTGCGTTGTCGGCGCCGGCCCGGTCGGCGGCAGCCTGGCCTGCCGGCTCGCCGCCGCCGGGATTCCGACGGTCGTGGTGGACCGCGCGCCCCTGCCGCCGATGGAGCACCCGGATTTCGACGGTCGCGCCTACGCCATCGCCGCCGGGTCCCGCACCCTGCTGCACGACGCCGGCCTGTGGTCGCGCCTGCCCGACCCGCCCAACCCGATCGAGCATATCCGCGTGACCGACGGGAAACTCGGCCGCCCCGCCTCGCGGCTGTTTCTCGATTTCGATGTTGCGGAAGCGGGGGTGGCGGAAGCGGGGGCCGATTCCGGCGCGTTTGGCTGGATGGTGGAGGCCCGCGGCCTGCGCGTCGCACTGAACGCGCATTTGCACGACCTCCCGGCGCTGCGCGTCTTCGCCCCCGCCACCGCGCGGGTCGAACGCGACGCGGGCGGGGCGCTGGTGCATCTGGAGGGCGGCCCGACCATCGCCTGCCGGCTGGTGATCGCCGCGGAGGGGCGGCTCTCGCCCTTGCGCGACGCGGCCGGCATTCCCGTCACCCGCCTGCCATATCGCCAGACCGGCATCGTCGCCGCCATCGCCCACGAACACCCGCACAACAATACGGCGCTGGAACATTTCCTCCCGGCCGGCCCGTTCGCGCAACTGCCGATGGCGCCGAGCCGGGACGCCGAGGCGGGCGGCGCGCCCAACGTCTCCGCCATCGTCTGGACCGAGCGCGCGGCGGACGCGGCGCGCATCCTGGGCTTCGACGATGCCCGCTTCGGCGCCGAGATCGCCCGCCGGCTCGGCGATCATCTGGGCGCGATCCGCCCGGTGGGGCGGCGCTGGAGCTATCCGCTGTCGGCGATGATCGCGCATCGCTACACCGACACAAGGCTCGCGCTGGCGGGCGATGCGGCGCACGGCATCCATCCGATCGCGGGCCAGGGCCTGAACCTGGGGTTCCGCGACGCGATCGCGCTGGCGGAGCTGCTGATCGAGGCGCATGCGGCCGGCGCTGATCCGGGCAGCCCGGCGCTGCTCGCGCGCTACCAGCGTCGGCGGCGGGGCGACAATCTGCTGATGCTGGCAACGACGGACGTGCTGGACCGGCTGTTCAGCAATGACAATCCGGTGTTGCGCGCGGCGCGGGATCTAGGGATCGCCGCGGTGCACCGCATCCCGCCGCTCAAGCGCGCCTTCATGCGCCGGGCGATGGGGGCGTAGCGGGCTGCCCGCGAGGGTTGTGGCGTCCCGCGCGGGGACGCTTGACGCCCGGCTCGATCCGGGTGCCGATCCGCACAGATGCCCCATCCCGGGAAACCAACCGATGCCCCTGCGCCCGCCTGTGCCGCCCTTCACCGCCGAGACCGCCGCGCGCAAGGCACGCCTCGCCGAGGATGCCTGGAACACGAGGGACCCGGAACGCGTCGCCGGCGCCTATTCCGCCGACAGCCACTGGCGGAACCGCGCGGAGTTCCTCGTCGGCCGCGACGCGATCATCGCATTCCTGCAACGGAAATGGGCGCGTGAGCTCGATTATCGGCTCATCAAGGAAGTCTGGGCCTTTACCGGGGATCGGATCGCGGTGCGCTTCGCCTATGAATGGCATGACGACAGCTTCCATTGGTACCGCTCGCACGGCAACGAACAATGGGAATTCGACGAATCCGGCCTGATGCGCCGGCGCGAGGCAAGCATCAACGATATCCCGATTGCCGAGACGGACCGGCTGTTCCGCTGGCCCGCCGGGCCGCGCCCCGATGGTCATCCCGGCCTCAGCGCTCTCGGCCTCTAACCTCGCGCATGTCCGGCTCGGTCGCCGCCCGCCCGGGGCCTCCGGGCGGACGGCCGGCGAGCACCGAGGGCGCGACATTCCCCAGCCGGGTCCTGACCGCCGCGCCGGCCGCCTCTGGCGAAGCGCCGCTTCCCGGCCCATCTTCCGCCCATGTCCGCCACCACGCTCCGCGCCCCGCACCCGGTCCTGTTCATCCCGCAGAAGCAGGCCGCGCGCCCGCGCACGAACCGGCTGCGCGTGGTGTCGGAGTACGCACCCGCCGGCGACCAGCCGACCGCGATCGCCGAGCTCGTCCGCGGCGTGGAGGGGGGCGAGCGCGACCAGGTGCTGCTCGGCGTCACCGGATCGGGCAAGACCTTCACCATGGCGAAGGTGATCGAGGCGGTGCAGAAGCCCACCCTGATCCTGGCGCCCAACAAGACCCTGGCCGCGCAGCTCTATGCCGAGATGAAGGGCTTCTTCCCCGACAACGCGGTGGAGTATTTTGTTTCATATTACGACTACTACCAGCCGGAGGCGTACGTCCCGCGCACCGACACCTATATCGAGAAAGACGCGCAGATCAACGAGCAGATCGACCGGATGCGCCACGCCGCGACCCAGGCGCTGCTGGAGCGCAACGACGTGGTGATCGTGGCCTCCGTGTCCTGCATCTACGGCATCGGCTCGGTGGAATCCTACGCGCGGATGGTGGTGAAGCTGGAGGTGGGCGGGCAAATCGACCGCGACAAGCTGGCCAAGGCGCTGGCCGAGCTGCAATATCGCCGCAACGATGCCGCGTTCCAGCGCGGCACGTTCCGCCTGCGCGGGGAGGTGGTGGATATTTTTCCGTCGCACTACGAGGATCGCGCGTGGCGCGTGTCGCTGTTCGGCGACGAGATCGAATCGATCCACGAATTCGATCCGCTGACCGGGGAAAAAGCCGCCGCGCTGCCGTCCATCACGGTCTACGCCAACAGCCACTACATCACCCCGCGCCCGACCCTCGCCCAGGCAGTGGTGGATATCAAACGGGAACTGAAGGCGCGGCTGGACGAACTGGTTGCCGGCGGCAAGCTGCTGGAAGCGGAACGGTTGCAGCAACGCTGCACCTTCGATATTGAAATGATCGAGACCACCGGCTCCTGCAAGGGGATCGAGAACTACTCGCGCTACCTCACCGGCCGCAATCCCGGCGAACCGCCGCCCACCTTGTTCGAATACCTGCCGGAAGACGCGCTGCTGATCGTCGATGAAAGCCACGTCACCGTGCCGCAGATCGGCGGCATGTATCGCGGCGACTTCAACCGCAAATCCGTGCTCGCCGATTTCGGCTTCCGACTGCCGTCGTGCATCGACAACCGCCCGCTGAAATTCGAGGAGTGGGAGACCTACCGTCCGCCCACCCTGTTCGTC
>JAKAZN010000022.1 GCA_021815835.1 Pseudomonadota bacterium | reverse complement strand
CCTTGTGCGCTATCCCCGCCGCGCGCATCGCCGTCGGCCCCGCCACGCGGAAGGCGCGCGAGGAGGTGAAATCCTCCATCTGGCTCACCATCGGCGTTTCCACGCTTTCCCCGGTGCCCAGGATATAGACCGGTTTGGTTGGAAAATCGCGCGCCCGTTCGGCCGAGGTCAGGATCAGCGCGCCGCCGCCATCGGTCACCAGGCAGCATTGCAGCAACCGGAACGGATAGGCGATCATGCGGGAGTTGAGCACGTCCTCGACGGTGATCGGATTGCGGAACGTCGCGCGCGGGTTCTTCGCCGCCCATTCGCGCTGCACGACGGCAACCATCGCCAGCTGCTCATGCGTGACGCCATAGGTCTTCATGTAGCGCAGCACGGGGATGGGAAACAAAGACGGCGGTCCCATCGGCCCGAACGGCTGCTCGAACTGTCCCGCGAGCGAGGACGGCGCCACCGATCGCCCCGGCTGGCCCACCCGGGACTTGCCGCTTTCTCCATGCGTGATCAGCACGGTCTTGCACAGGCCCGAGGCGATGGCCGCGGCGGCGTGGCGCACATGGATCATGAACGAACAGCCGCCGACCGAAGTTCCATCGACCCAGGACGGCGTGATGCCCAGGTAATGCGCGATCTGCGGCGGGGTTTCGACCGCGGTCGCCACGCCATCGATATCCGAGGGTTTCAGCCCGGCATCGGCCATCGCGTTCAGCGCGGCGTCCGCGTGCAGCTGGATCTGGCTCATATCGGGAATCGTGCCGAGGCGGGTCGTTTCGGCGGCACCGACGATGGCGACGGAATTGGGTTTCATCGGGGCTAGCCTTTCGCCGGGCGGAACAGGGGCAGCGTGATCTCGTCGTCCAGCTTTTCGAACGCGACCGTGAGCGGCATGTCGAGCGCCAAGGCCTCCGGCGTCTGCGGGCAGTCGATGATGTTGCTCATCATCCGCGGGCCTTCGTCCAGCTGGACCACCGCGATCGCATAGGGCGGCGTGAAGCCGGGCACCGGGCGGTGATGGATGACATAGCTATAGAGGCTGCCGCGCCCGGAAGCGGCGAAGATGCTCACCTGGCGCGAGGCGCAGGCGGGGCAGAACGGGCGCGGTGGGAAATAGACCTTGGCGCAGGCATCACAGCGCTGCAGGCGGAGCTCGCCAGCCCTGGTGCCGTCCCAGAAATGCTGGGTTTCGGGCGTGGGCTGGGGGCGGGCGCGGTCGGGCATTCCTGGATCCTCCGTCTTTGTAGGGGATGCTGGCCGATCCGGCCGGCGCGGCCAAGCCCCCGGGAAGGCCCGGGGTCGCCCGCGGCTCAGGCCGCGGCGATCAGCGCCGCCGTCTCTGCAGGCAGGCTCAGCATCGGGTAGTGACCCGTGTCGAGCTCGACATACTCCGCCGACAGGCGGGCGGCGGCTCGGCGTTGATGCGCCTCCGGCGGATTGACGCTGCGGCGGCAGCGCACGACCCGCGCGCGCCAGGGCAGGTCCCAGAACCGGTCCAGTATCACCGGTGCTTCCAGGACCGCGCGCGGGTGCGGCGTGGTGCGCTCGAGCGCCCAGGCGCGGGTGGCGGGCGGCAGATCGGCGAAGAGCCGTGTCTCCGCGTCCGCGCGCGTGGGGCCAGTCGCGAGCGTGGTGGTCACCGCGTTGCGCCGATCGACGATGGCCGACACCGCCTCGCCCGGGAGCAGCGCCAGCGCGTCCAGCAACACCAGGCGGCCCACGCGATCGGGCGCGGTTTCGGCGGCGCGGGCAAGCGCCATGCCGCCCGTGCTGGTACCGACCAGGGTGACGTCCGTCAGGTCCTCGTAAAACAGCAACCGGGCGAGTTCGTCCGCATGGGTCTCGGTGGTGATGCCGGGGCGCAGCGTGCCGGCGCGTTCGGCGCAGCCGTCCAGGGTGGGCGCGCGGACATCATGGCCCTGGCCGCGCAGGAGCGCCGCGACATCCCGCCAGATCCAGCCGCCCTGATAGGCGCCATGCACCAGAACGATCCGCGTCATTGCCGTTTCCCCGCTGCGAGCGCGCCGATCAGACCGCGTCCGCGCCGGAACGGCAAGCCCGGTTCTCAGTAGCGCCGAACCAGCGCGACCATCCGCCCCTGTACTTTCACCCGCTCGGCCGGGAAGATGCGGGTCTCGTGGCGCGGGTTGGCCGGCTCCAGCGCGATCGAATTGCCGCGCCGGCGCAGGCGCTTGAGGGTGACCTCCGCCTCGTCGATAAGGGCGACGACGATCTGTCCGTTCTCGGCGGTCTCGTCCTTGCGAATGACCACCGTGTCGCCGTCCAGGATGCCGGCATCCACCATCGAATCGCCGGCGACCTCCAGCGCGTAGTGTTCCCCCCGGGTCAGCAGCGCGGTGGGGAAGTCGAAATAGCCAGCGGGATCGCGCAGCGCCTCGATCGGCAGGCCGGCGGCGATGCGGCCATAGAGCGGCAACTGCACCGCCGATGCGTCTTTGCTTGCGCGCGCGCCCGCGAGGCGGGAAGAGAAATCGCCCCGGATCACGTTCGGGCTGAAGCCGGTCGCCGGCGCGGCGCCGGGGCCGGCCCGATCGGCGGGTTCGGACGGCGGCGCAGCTCCCCTGGCAACCCGGTCTTCCGGCAGGCGCAGCACCTCGAGCGCGCGGGCGCGATGGTGGTGACGGCGCAGGAACCCCCGCTCTTCCAGCGCTGAAATCAGCCGATGGATGCCGGATTTGGAGCGCAGGCCAAGCGCATCCTTCATTTCCTCGAATGAGGGAGAGACCCCGGTCTCGCGCAGATGGCGCTCGATGAAGATCAGCAGGTCGTGCTGCTTGCGGGTGAGCATGGCGGAGTGGGTTTCCCTTTTGCGCGCCGGCCGATTTGGAACAAAGCGGCAACCGGACCGTGTTCTAGATAAGTTCCCGGTGGCCGGTCAAGCGATATCGTCGCGAATCGAAAACAGCGGGGTCGTCGCCCCGGCCGAGATTCGGTGGTACAGTTCGGACAAACAGCTCCAGGATGCCGACCCGATGTCGAGCCGAACCCGCCTGCTGCTCTGGACCGACACCCCCGCCCCCTATCTTGCGGCGATCGAAGAAGCGGGGCTTGGCGGCGCGGTGGAAACCGAGACCCTGTCGCGCACTGCCCAACCGAGCCCGGCGCAATTGGAAGCGACCGAGGCGCTCCTCGCCTGGGGCGTGCCCCCCGGGCTGCTCCCGCGCATGACGCGGCTGCGCTGGGCGCAGGCGCTGACTGCGGGGGTGGAGGGCTGGCTGGCGCTACCCGACCTGCCGCCCGGCCTCGTGCTCACCTGCGCGCGCGGGACGCATCGGGAATCGATGCCGGAGAACATTCTGGGCGCCCTGTTTCATCTTACCAAGCCCTATTGCGCCATCGTCGAGGACCAGAAACGCAGCCACTGGGCGCGGCGGATCGCGACGCCGCTGAACGGCAAGACGCTCGCCATCCTGGGCCTCGGCGCCGTCGGGCGGGATGTCGCGCGCCTCGCGGGCGCGCTCGGGATGCGGGTGATCGGCACGCGGCGCGATCCGGCTCCCTTGCCGGGTCTGGCCGAGGTGTTCGACCCCGCCCGCACTGACGAAGTGCTGCGCCAGGCGGATTTCGTGCTGCTGCTGCTGCCGGCAACTCCGGCCACCGAGAGCTTCATCGACGCGACCCGGCTCGCGGCGATGAAGACCAGCGCGTATCTGCTGAATTTCGGCCGCGGCGCGCTGATCCGCGATGCCGACCTGATCGAAGCGGTCACGGACAAACGCATCGCCGGCGCGGTCCTCGACGTGTTTCGCCAGGAGCCGCTGCCCGCCACGCACCCGTTCTGGACCACGCCTGGCATCCTGGTGCTACCGCATATCGGCGGTCCGCATCCCAATCGGGATGCGATCGTGGCGCGGCTGTTCGCCGAGAATCTCGGCCGCTTCGTCAACGGGTCGGAGTTGCGGGAGGTGGTGGACCGCGCGGCGGGCTACTGACCGGGGCGCGGCCCGGCCTCCTCCAGCCGGGCGCCGGGATGAAAATGCGCATAGACGCGCCGCGCCGTCTCCCGGCTGATCCCCGGCGCGGCTTCCAGATCGCCGAGCCCGGCCATCTTCACGCCGCGCGCGGAGCCAAAATGATTGAGCAGCGCCCGCTTCCGCGCTGCGCCGATGCCGGTGATTTCGTCGAGCTCGCTCTGCGTCAGCACGCGCGACCGGCTGGCACGGTGCGTGGTGATGACGAACCGGTGCACCTCGTCGCGTAGCCGTTGCAGGAAATAGAGCACCGGGTCGCGCGGCGGCAGCTGGAAGGGCGGGCGCCCTTGCATGTGGAACCATTCCCGTCCGGCGTCGCGGTCCGGTCCCTTGGCGATCGCCACCAGCGGGATGTCGTCCGATAGCCCGAGCTCCTCCAGCACCGCGCGCGCCGCCGAGAGCTGGCCCACGCCGCCATCGATCAACACGAGGTCGGGCAGTTCCGGGCTGCCGCCCTCCGCCTGCTCACGCTGGGCGCGGCCGAAGCGGCGGCTTAACACCTCGCGCATCATGGCAAAATCGTCGCCCGGCGCGATGGGGCCGCGGATCGCGAATTTGCGGTAGGCGGATTTGCGAAAACCTTCCGCTCCCGCGACGATCATCGCGCCATAGGGATTGGTGCCCATGATATGGCTGTTGTCGTATACCTCGATCCGCTCGGGTGGCGCGGGTAGGCCGAACAGCGTCGCTGTCGCCTCCAGCAGCTTTGCCTGGCCTGCGGCTTCGGCGAGCCGGCGCTCCAGCGCCTCGCGCGCGTTCATCTCGGCGTGATCCAGCACGGCGCGCTTCTCGCCGCGCTGGGGCAGCGCGATCTCGACCTTGCGGCCGGCTTTCAGCGACAACGCTTCCGCGATCAACGCTTGCTCCGGCAGCGTATGGTTGACCAGCAGCAGCGGCGGCGGCGCCTTGTCGTCGTAGAACTGCGCGATGAAGGCGCCGAGCACGACAGGCGCCTCCTCCCCGCGCGCATGGGTGGGGAAATGTGCGCGATTGCCGTTGTTGCGCCCGCCGCGGATGAAGAACACCTGCACGCAGGTCTGCCCGGCCGCCTGCCAGGCGGCAATCACGTCGGCATCGCCCAGGCTCGCGGGGTTGATGACGTCGTTGCCCTGCACATGGGTGAGGCCCCGGATGCGGTCGCGGATGGCCGCCGCGCGCTCGAATTCCAGTGCGCCGGCGGCGTGTTCCATCTCGGCTGCCAGGTCCTGCTGCACGCTGGCGGATTTGCCCTCCAGGAAGGCCTTCGCCTGGCCCACCAGCGCGGCGTACTCGGCCTCAGAGACGCGGCCGACGCAGGGCGCGGAACAGCGGCGGATCTGGAACAGCAGGCATGGTCGGGTGCGGGCGGCGAAGACCGTGTCCGCACAGGAGCGCAGCAGGAACACGCGCTGCATCGCGGTCACCGTCTGGTTCACCGCCCAGGCGGAGGCAAACGGCCCCCAGTAGCTGCCCTTGCGCAGGCGCGCGCCGCGATGCTTGGCGATCTGTGGAAACGGGTGATCCTCGGTCAGCATCAGCCAGGGATAGGATTTATCGTCGCGCAGGACGATGTTGAAGCGCGGCTTGAGGCGTTTGATGAGGTTCGCTTCCAGCAGCAGCGCCTCGGCCTCGGTATGCGTCGTCACGATCTCCATGGACCGCGTCTCCGCCACCATCCGGCGGAGCCGCTCGGGCAGGCGGACCGGCTGGGTATAGGCGGCGACCCGTTTGTTGAGCGCGCGGGCCTTGCCGACATAGAGCGCCTCGCCCTTGGCATCGAGCATCCGATAGACCCCCGGGCTCGCCGGCAGGGTCGCCAGGATGGCGGCGATGACCGCCGCGCCCGAGATCGGCGGCGGGGACGGCGCGTCGCTCATGGCGTGGTCAGAGCCCGGGCGGGTTGTCCCCGGAATCTGTGGATAAGTCTGTGGAGGTTCTCCTGTCGAAGCCGGTGGACCCGGCCGGATTCCGCCACTTCGCCCGGTTTGCCCAAATTTGGGGCACAGCGGTATCCTATTGATTTCACGTCATTTCCAAGAAAGATCGCGGCTGCCGCACAGGATCAGCCTTTATGTCACTGTTGTTACACCGGGGGGCAGCGGCAAGGTGGACAAATCGGATGGGCGGCGCTCGATTTCCACCCCGGCCGATGCCGCATCCGCGAAAACGGTCAGCTTTTCGACCCGGATCCGGGCCAGCAGGACGCGCCGGTCGTGCAGGCAGGTCTCGGCGATGCGTTCGGCCAGCGTTTCCACCAGGCGGACATGTCCGGCCGCGACGATGGCGCGCACCCGATCGGCGATGGCTTCGTAATCGACGACGCGGGAAAGCCGGTCCGGACCGATCGCGGCGCGCGAGCGGCCGCGGGCGCCATCATCCTCCACGCCGAGATCGATATTGATCCGCACCTTCTGGGGGCCGGCGTGCTCGTGCGGGTGGACGCCGATTCGCGCGTCCAGCACCAGGTCGCGGATGAAGACATGGCGTAGTGCGCGGGCGGCGGAGGCGATGCCGGGGGTGTCCATGCGCTACTCCTCGAGCGGCGGATCGCTGCGGCCCGACGCCCATTGCAGGTGCTGCCCGCCGTCGAGCGCGATCATCTGGCCGGTCATCGCCGGCAGGGACAGGATCGCGAGGGCGGCGCGGGCGATCTCCTCGGGGCTCGTGCCGCGGCCGAGCGGGACCATGGCACATTGCGCGGCGAATTGCTCGGGGGTCTGGCGCGCGCTGGGCAGCGCCGGGCCGGGGCCGATCGCGTTGACGCGGATGCGCGGGGCAAGCGCCAGCGCCATGGATTGCGTGAGCGCCCAGAGCGCGGCCTTGGCGACCGTGTAGGAGACGAAGAACGGCGTTGGCGACCAAACCCGCTGATCGAGCATGTTGATGACGGCGCCTTCCGCCGTCGCGGGCAGTGCGCGGGCAAACGCCTGGATCAGGACGAAGGGGGCGCGAAGATTGGGTTCCAGATGCGCGTCCCAGGAGGCGCGGGTGGCGGTGTCCCAGGTATCGCGCTCGAACGTGCTTGCGTTGTTCACCAGGACGCCGAGCGGCCCCAGCGCGGCGACTGCGTCGGGAATCAGCCGGGCCGTTTCGGACTCGCGCGCGAGATCGGCGTGCAGCAGCACGACGCGGCGGCCGGTGGCGCGCAGCTCGGCGGCCGTGGCCATGGCAGGCTCGGAGGGCGCGCGGCTGTGCAGCGCGATGTCGAAACCCGCGCGGGCAAGCGCGAGCGCGATGGCGCGGCCAAGGCGGCGGGCGCCGCCGGTGACGAGGGCGGCCCGGGGGAGGGCCCGGGACGCGCCATAGGGAAGGGTAGGGGGGAGCATCGCGGCGGAATGTAGCCCGGCGGATGGCGCGGAGGCGAGGGCGGCCGAACGCCTTCTACAGGAACCGCGCCAGCCGCACTGCGATATGGCCACGGCTCGGCCGCAGGCTCGGCATCACCAGCAGGCACTCGTCATAAGGCGTTCTGATTTCGGTCGGCCCGTCGAAGGCCAGCAGTGTGTTCTGGCGCGGGATCACAGTGCCGCCGCGCCAGGGTTGCACGAAGGCGAAGGACGCCGTGGCTGCGGCCACCGGCTTGGTTACCTCGGCGGTACGCGGCGGCGGGCCGGCGGTGGGGGCGGGTTCAAGCCCGGGTGCGTCCGCCCCAGCCATCCCGAGCGTGCGCAAAAGCGCGCCGACGGTCATCGCGGTAACGGTGACCGTCTCGCCCCGCCAATGCTGCCCTGCCTCCAGGAGGTTGGCCGCAGCTGTGCCGTCCGGCGTGCGGAACCGGGCATAGTCGATCAGTCGCCGTCCGCCTGGATGGCCGCGATCTGCCACCACTAGTCCAGGCATGCCGGCCGAGACCCCCAGCGCCCGCCCGCGCGCCGTCTCCCCGCAAAGGATCAGCGGGTCCGAATCCCACAACATCGAATGGAGATCGAGCGCAATATCCACGGTATCGATCAGCGGGCGGATCTCCCGCGCGCGGTCAAGCTCCAGGGAGCGCCGGCCACCTTCCAGAACGGATTCGTCCCAGACCCGGTTCAGGTCCTCATCGACGAAGCGCGACAAGGTCGGCTGGCGCGGGTCGAAGCGGTCGAACGCGGCCAGGTTGACGAACCCGAATGTCAGTCGTCCCCGGGCCGGACGCAGCCCCGCGTGCAGCAGCCGATCCAGCACGATCGCGCCGGCAATCTCGTTGCCGTGGGTGAGCGCTAGCAGAGCGACATGCGGTCCCGGCGCGGCGGCCGCGAAGCTCGTGAAGCCCGTCACCCCGGTATTGCCCGCCCGCCATGGCGTGAGGTCCGGAACGGAGACTCCGACCTCAAAACGTGGCAACGGCGCGGCGGGGCCGGTGGGCATTGACTCAGCCGGCCGAACGGTAGCGTTGGCTCGGCGCGACGGAACCGGCGGTATTCCGCACAGGCGCGGCATCGGTCGGACCGGCGAGCGCCAGCCCGCTTGCTGGCCACGACCTGATGGCGCGCGCGGGCCGCCTGGTGCCTGGCCGCCGCGGCAGGTCGAAAATCGCTCGGGTCATAGCCTTATCCTATACGCGCCGTCGGGCTGGGCAACCGCGTGTCACCATCGGCGAACCAACGCGCTCTTTACCCGGAGGCGGCAAGGCGGCAGGGTCCGGGCGTTCGGTTCGACGATCACCCATTGTTGAGGATTGCCGCACGACGCCATGCCGCCGACGAACCGATCCGCCCCGCTTGAGCCTCCCGTGCCCGTCGCCGGGTCGCGCGACCTGCCAAGTCACATTCTCTATGATTGGGACAACACTCTTGTTGATGCCTGGTCCGGCATCACAGCGGCTATGAACGCAGCGCTGGCGGCGTTCGCCATGCCCGATTGGACCGAGGCGGATACGCGCGCCCGCGCCCGCCTGCCGTTGCCGCTCGCATTTCCGCCGCTGTTCGGACCGGATTGGACCCGGGCGCGGGATATCTTCTACGCCACTCTGGCCTCCACCCACCTCGCCACCCTCCGCGTCCTGCCTGGTCGCGAGGCGCTGATCGGCGCCTTCCCCGCCGCCCGTCAGGCGGTCGTGTCCAACAAATCCGGCGCCTTCCTGCGCGCCGAGATCGCCCATCTGGGCTGGGAGCCGCACTTTGCCACTGCAATCGGCGCCGGCGACGCAGCGGCCGACAAGCCTCATCCGGACCCGCTGTGGCTGGCGCTGAACCGGCTCGGCGTCAGCCCCGGACCCGCGATCTGGTACGTGGGTGATACCGCGCTCGACATGCAAGCGGCGCGGGCCGCCGGCGTGACTGCGGTGCTGCTGGGCGATGCCGCGCACGATGGGGGCATTGACCAAGCGGCCCCGGACCTCCATTTCTTGACGGCTGAGTCCCTGGCGGGCGCTTTTTCAGGCACCGGTTCGTGTGCTTGCCCGCTTGGAGCCGGCTGATAGACTGAACCGGCTTCCGGGTGGCCTGCCACGCGCCCGGAGGCGTCGTCCCCCCACCCTGAAACAAAAAGAAGGAATCTCCCCGTGGCCAATGAGAAAGCGCAGAACGTTCAGGACGTGTTTCTGAACCACGTGCGGAAGAACAAGACGCCCGTGACGGTGTTCCTGGTGAACGGCGTCAAGCTGCAGGGCATCATAACCTGGTTCGACAATTTCTCGGTGCTGCTGCGCCGGGACGGACATACCCAGCTGGTCTACAAGCACGCGATCAGCACCGTGATGCCGGGTGCGCCGATCCAGCTTTTTGATGCCACGAAAGCGGAGACCGGCAATACCCTGACGGTCGCCCCGCGCGCCGAGGCCGCCCGCGAACTTGCGCCTGCCGGTGACGGCTGACATCTCGCGCCGCATGGCCCCCACCCGCGCCGCAGTGATCCTGCCCTGGGCGAAGGCCCCGGCGCGGGAGGGGAATGAGGCCACCCGCGCCGCCGAGGCGCGGTTGGCCGAAGCGGTGGGGCTTGCCGCGTCCATTGGCCTTGTCGTGGTCCATCAGGCGATCCTGCCGCTGCGTGCACATCGCCCGGCGAGCCTACTCGGCGAAGGCCAGATTGCCGCCCAGGGCAGCGAACTCGCCACCCACGACGTGACGGTCGCGATCGTCGATGCCGCCTTGAGCCCGGTGCAGCAACGCAACCTGGAGCGCGCCTGGGGCTGCAAGGTCATCGACCGCACCGGTCTGATCCTGGATATCTTCGGTGAGCGTGCCCGCACGGCCGAGGGCACCTTGCAGGTGGAACTGGCGCATCTCGAATATCAGCGCTCGCGGCTGGTGCGTTCCTGGACCCATCTCGAACGCCAGCGCGGCGGCTTCGGCTTCCTCGGCGGGCCGGGCGAAACCCAGATCGAGGCAGACCGGCGCCTGATCGGCGAGCGGATCGTGAAACTGAAGCGCGAGCTGGAGCAGGTGCGCCGCACGCGCGGCCTGCATCGCGCCGCGCGCCGGCGCGTACCGTTCCCGATGATCGCACTGGTCGGCTACACCAATGCCGGGAAGTCCACGTTGTTCAATGCGCTGACGGGGGCGGAGGTGACGGCGCGAGACCAGCTTTTCGCTACCCTAGATCCGACGATGCGGGGGCTGCGCCTGCCGTCGGGCCGGCGGACGATTCTGTCCGATACCGTGGGATTCATCAGCGAACTGCCGACCGAGTTGGTCGCCGCATTTCGCGCCACGTTGGAGGAAGTCGCGGAAGCCGATGTCATCCTGCATGTCCGCGATGCCGCGCATCCCGACAGTGGCGCCCAACGCGCCGACGTGATCGGGGTGCTGGAAGCGATGGTGGAGGAGGGCGCCTTGGACCCCGACTGGCCTTCGCGGACCATTGAGGTGCTGAACAAGGCCGATCTCCTGGGCGGCGTAGCTGCGGTCGGCGCCCGTGGCGGCGCGGTCGCGGTCTCCGCCATCACCTCGGAAGGCCTGGAGGCGTTGATGGAGGTGATCGACGCGCGGATTGCGGCCGGAATGGAACTGGCCTGCTACGATATTCCGTCCACGGACGGGGCGCGCATTGCCTGGTTGCACGCGCATGGCGAGGTGCTGGCCCGCCGGGACGGCGCCGAGGCGGTGCATATGGAAGTCCGGCTGCTGCCGGCGGATCGCGCCAGGTTCGAGCGCCTGGCATGATCTTCGACCGCGCGGAGGCATCCGCGCTCGCCGCGCTGCTGCGCGCGGTGGCGCGGGCGGAGATCCTGCCGCGATTCCGCAGACTGGAG
The DNA here is from genome assembly GCA_021815835.1 of Pseudomonadota bacterium. Classification (GTDB taxonomy): domain Bacteria; phylum Pseudomonadota; class Alphaproteobacteria; order Acetobacterales; family Acetobacteraceae; genus JAJZVS01. The sequence goes on along the minus strand of JAKAZN010000022.1, from coordinate 348 downwards.
GGGGGTGCGGTCCGCCAGAAATCGGGTCCGCTTGATCTTGTCACCGATGCCGATACGGCGGCCGAACGGGCGATCGCCGAGGGGATCGCCGCGCGCTGGCCGGGCGCGCTGGTGGTCGGGGAGGAGGGCGCTGCCGCGGACCCCTCGCTACTCGCGCGGCTTCCGGCGGCCGAACTGGCCTTCGTCGTCGATCCGGTCGATGGCACGTTCAATTTCGCCACCGGCGTACCGCTGTTCGCCGTGATGGCCGCGGCGGTGGTGCGTGGGCGGGTTGCGATGGCGGCGATCTTCGACCCGATGGCCGATGACACGGCGTTAGCGATTGCCGGCGCTGGGGCGTGGCTGGAG
>JAKAZN010000021.1 GCA_021815835.1 Pseudomonadota bacterium | reverse complement strand
CTGGTCGCCGTAGAGTTCCAGTTTGGTGTTTTCCAGGAATTCGTCGAGGGCCGCGGAGTTTTCCAGGATTTCCAGCAGGTCCTGGACCCAGCGGAGCTGGTGCAGCTCGTCGGTGGTGGCATCCGCTTGCTTGTACAGCCAGTGCGCGGCGACGCCGGCCTCGGCGCGTTCGTGCATCTCGCGCGTGCGGATCTGGATTTCGATCTTCTGGTTGCGCGGCTTGCGCAACGTGACGCCGGTGTGCAGGCTCTGATAGCCGTTCGATTTCGGGGTGGAGATGTAGTCCTTGAAGCGTCCGGCGATCATCTGGAACGCGGCATGCACGGCGCCGAGCGCGGCATAGCAGGCTTCCCGCGTCTCCACGACGATGCGGAACGCCATGATGTCCGAGAGCTGCTCGAAGGTCACGTTGCGTTGCTGCATCTTCTCCCAGATGGAGAAGGGTGATTTCTCGCGCCCCGTCACTTCCAGCACCGTGACGCCGGCTTCCTCGCAGACGCGGCGCAGCCCGGCGCGCACATCCTCGATCACGTCGGCACCCTGGCCGCGCAGGAAGTTCAGGCGCGCCTGGATGGTGTCGGAGGCCTCGGGTTCCAGTTGCGCGAAGGCGAGCGTTTGCAGTTCCTCCTTCACCCGCACCATGCCGATGCGCTCGGCGAGCGGGGCGTAGATCTCCATCGTCTCGCGGGCGATGCGCTTGCGCCGTTCCGGATCGGCGACGAAATGCAGGGTCCGCATGTTGTGCAGCCGGTCGGCGAGCTTGACCAGCAGGACGCGGATATCCTTGCTCATCGCCAGCACCAGCTTGCGGAAATTCTCCGCCTGCTTGGTGCGATCCGATTGCAGCTCCAGCCGCGTCAGCTTGGTGACGCCATCGACGAGACCGGCGATCTCGGCGCCGAAGCGGGATTGGATTTCCGGCAGCTTGACCGAGGTGTCCTCGATCACGTCGTGCAGCAGGCCGGTGGCGATGGAGGCGGTGTCGAGCCGGTAGCCGGCGAGGATGTCGGCGACGGCGAGCGGATGGGTGATGTAGGGATCGCCGTTGTCGCGGCGCTGGGCGCCGTGGGCGCGCATGGCCAGCACGTAGGCGGCGTCGATCAGGGCGGTATCGGCCCTGGGGTCGTAGGCGTGGATTTTCTCGGTGAGCTCGAACTGGCGGATGACGTGGGGGCGGGCGGTTGGCTCGGCCGGCTGCGGCGCGCCCTCGGGGGCGCGGAGGGGCGCCGGTGGCAGCCGCGCGGCGCCCCCCGCCTTCACCGGGTCCTCAACGCTGCTTGCCGGCGAGCTCCGCCTCGATCGCCGCTTCCAGATCCTCGGGGGACAATTCCTCGGCCTCGGCGGCGAGCGCCGCGGCTTCCTCCTCGGCGGCGACATCCTGCAGGCCGAAGATGTTCTGGTCGGTGGGGATGAGGTCGAGCACTTCCTCGTCCGCAGGTTCCGGCTCGGGGGCGCGGGAAAGGGAGCGCAGGAGGTCGCCTTCGAGCCGCGAGAGCTCGACGGTTTCCTCGGCGATTTCGCGCAGCGCGATGACGGGATTCTTGTCGTTGTCGCGATCGACGGTCAGTTCTTCCCCGCGCGCCAGGCCGCGGGCGCGCTGGGCGGCGAACAGCACGAGCTCGAAGCGGTTGGGGACTTTCTGGATGCAGTCTTCGACGGTGACGCGCGCCATGCGTGGCAGCTCCGGACATAAGGCGGGGGGACTGCGTATCTAAGCGGAACCGGCGGCGGATGCAAGACATGCGCCGCGATCGCCGGCGGCGGGGAGGGGCCGCAAGCGGGGCCAAGGCCCGGCGTTCCCGGGCGTTTTCGTCCGTCCGCCCCCGTCCCTTAGGGCCGCATCCCGAACCTGGCCGGCCCCGGTGTGCGCAGCGGCGCGGCCAGATTGGCGAAGTCGCACAGCAGCTTGCGGGTCTCGCGCGGGTCGATGATCTCCTCGACCCAGAAGGATTCCGCCGACCGGAACGGGGAGCGCAGCGCGTTCAGCCGGGCGTCGATCTCCGCCATCTTCACAGCCGGATCCGGCGCGGCGTCAATCTCCGCGCGATAGGCGGCCTCGACGCCGCCCTCCAGCGGCAGCGAGCCCCAGCTTGCCGACGGCCAGGCGTAGCGCAGCGCGACCCGCCCGCCCGGCTGGTGACCCAGCCCCCCCACGCCATAGACGTTACGGACGATGACGCTGCACCAGGGGATCGTGGTCTGGCAGATCGCCGACAGCGCGCGCACCCCCCAGCGGATCACCGCCGAGCTTTCCGCCGCCAGCCCCACCTGGAAGCCCGGGCAATCGACCAGATGGACCACGGGGAGATGAAAGGTCTCCGCCAGATCGACGAAGCGGATGATCTTCTGGCAGGCATCCGCGGTCCAGGCGCCGCCGCCATACAGCGGATCGCCCGCCATCAGCGCCACCGGCCAGCCGTCCAGCCGGGCGAGGCCGGTGATGATGGGTCGGCCGAAGCGGGTGCCCATTTCGAAGAAGCTGTCCTTGTCCACCACGCGACCGATGATCCGGCGCATGTGGTAGGCTTGCTTCTTGTCGCGCGGGACGGCGTGCAGCAGCGCCTCGTCGCGTCGGTCGGGGTCGTCCCAGCTCCGCACGCGCGGCGGCAGGTCGTGGACCGAGCCGGGCAGGTAGGACAGGAAGCGTCGGGCGGCCGCGAAGGCTTCGTCTTCCGTATCGACCGCGTGATCGACCGCGCCGCAGCCGGTCTGGATTTCCCAGCCGCCGAGCTCCTGCTTGGTGCGCGGCTCGCCCAGGCGTTCCACCACCGGCGGGCCGGCGACGAAGACGGCGGCGATTTCCTTGACCATCACCGAATAATGGCTGGCGGCGAGCCGCGCGGCGCCGAGGCCGGCGACCGAGCCGAGACCCAGCGCCACCACCGGCACGGTCGCCATGTTCTCCACGCAGAGCTCGAACGAGGATCCGTCCGACAGCCCCCCCGGCAGGTTGGCCCGGCCGCTGGTCTCGATCGTTTTCACCGAGCCGCCGCCGCCGGAGCCTTCGATCAGGCGGATGATCGGCAGGCGGAAGCGGGTTGCCATCTGCTCGGACATTTTCGGCTTGCCCTTGATGGAGGCATCCGCCGAACCGCCGCGCAGGGTGAAATCGTCGCCGGCGATCACCACCGGGCGGCCATCGACCAGGCCGCGGCCGAACACGCAATTGGCCGGGGTGAAAGCGGCGATCCGCTGATCGGCGCCGTATTCCGCCTTGCCGGCAATCGCGCCGATTTCGTGGAAGCTGCCGGGGTCTAGCATCTTCTCGATCCGCTCGCGCACCGTGAGGCGACCGCCTGCGTGCTGGCGGGCAACGCGCTCGGGGCCGCCCATTTCGCGGGCGAGCGCCTTGCGGTGGGCGAGGTCTTCAAGCTCGGGCTGCCAGTCCGCGGGCGCGGGTGGCGGCATCGGCCGGTCGTCGGGCATGGGCGGGGGGTTTCCGCTGGACGTTTCGCGGGAGGCTACAGGCAAGGATGGGCGGGCAGCAAACCGCGTCCGGGAGGCGTCGCGTTCAGCTGTAGCGTTCCTCGGCCCAGGGATCGCCGTGGTTGTGATAGCCGCGGCGTTCCCAGAAGCCCGGCCGGTCGGTCAGCGCGAACTCGATCCGGCGCAGCCATTTCGCTGATTTCCAGAAATAGAGGGACGGGACGATCGCGCGTACCGGCCCGCCATGGGCGCGGGTGAGCGGGGCGCCGTTCCAGCGATGCGCGATCAGGACGTCGGCGGCCTCGAAGCGTTCGCGCGGGAGATTCGTGGTGTAGCCGTCGAAGGCGTGGAAGATGACGAAGCGGGCTTCGTCCTTCGGCGCCACCGCGGCGACCAGCGCGGCGGCCGCGACCCCGGTGAAGCGGTTGTCGTAGCGCGACCATTGCGTGACGCAATGGATGTCGGAAATGGTTTCGGTCTGCGGCAGCGCAAGGAACGAATCCAGGTCGAGACTGAGCGGATGGGCGACCGCGCCGTCGATATCCAGGCGGAACCTGGCCGGGGTGACATCCGGCTGCTCGCCGAGATCGAGCACCGGCCAGTCGCGGACCAGGGTCTGGCCGGGCGGCAGGCGGTCGCGGGCGGGATCGGCGGCGATGCCCGTCAGCAGACGGCCTTCGCGCGCCCAGGCTTGCTTGGCGGCGATCAGCTTGAGATTGGCCAGCTTGGGGTTGGCCAGCTCGGGGTTGGCCGGCGTGGGGTCCTGGTCGGTCATGGGCGTGGTCCGCTCGATCCTGTCACGGCATGGCCGCGCCGGCGTGCCGCGGCGGGGCCGGCCCCTGGCGCGATATCGGCATTTCCGGGGGGCGGTCAATCGCAGCGGTCGGCCGTTCCGCGCGGGCCGGCGCTTTATCCCAGATGCCGAAACAATCGTGGCGCTTGATCGCCTGGAGCTTGATCGCCCGGCGCTTTATCGCCTGGCGCTTTGTCGCATTGACGCGCGCCGGGCGCGGTTGCAGGATTTGTCATTCGTTCGATCGGGAGACAGGCCGTGGCGCATGGACGCGTATCGTCGAGGGGTGGTCTCGCCACCGTGGCTGGGTTGTTTCTTGCTGTCCTGTTCGCCGGCGCCGCCCGGGCGCAGGCGCCGGACCCGCTGGCCAAATACCGCCTGGCCGCCGTGAACGCCGGCACCGAGGCGATCACCCAGATCTACATGCGCGCCGCCGGCAGCACCGCCTGGGGCCCCAATCTCGTGTCCGGCCCGCTCGGCGCCAATCAGCGCGTGACCCTGCCCCCGGATCCGGAGATGGGCTGCCAGCGCGACATCTATGCCCGCTATGCGGGCGGCACGCACAGCGACAAGCTGAACCTGAACATCTGCGCTTTCTCCACCACGAACTTCGCCGGGCCGACCATGCCGGCGGGCGGTGGCTCGATCGCCATGACCGTGAAGAACGTGGGGAGCCCGGACATGATCGGGTTCTATGTCATTCCGAAGGCGCCGGGCGGCGTCTCGCTTGGCGCCAACCGGCTGTCGGGCACTCTCGCCAAGGGCCAGAGCGCGCGCGTCACGGTCGATGCCGGCCATTGCGTGTTCGACATGGAGGCGATCTACGCCGGCACCATCCGCGAGTATCGTCAACGGGTGAATCTCTGCGCCCAGGACGAGCAGCTCTTCGCTGGCCCCGAGATGGCGGCCGCCGCGCCGCCGGCGCAACCCGCGGCCCCCTCGCAACCCGCGCCCGAACCGGCGCCCCCCCTCGGCGCCCAGGGCCAGCCAGCGGCGACCGATATCTATGTGGTCAACCACGGCAAGGACACGATCGTGCGCGCGGCGTTCCGGCGCAGCTTCACCAACGAACCGCTGACCAATCAATTGAGCGCGCCCCTCGCGCCCGGCCAGCGGCAGTTGGTGCATCTGCCGCCCGGAGCGGGCTGCCTGTACGACATCGTGGCGGATTATCGGAATGGCGGAAATTCCCAGCAACTGCGGCTGAATATCTGCGGCTATTCGGACGCGGTGTTCGCCTCGCCCGAACCTGGTCGGGCCGCCTCCGGCGCGCCCGCCGGCTTGCGGATGCGCAATGCCGCGAAGGGCGCGCCGATCCGGGGCCTCTTTCTCTCGCCCAGCAACGCCCAGACCACCAGCTTCGGGCCGAACCGGCTTAGCGGGACCTTGGCGGCCGGCCAATCGATCACCATTCCGCTGCCGCTGGCGGGCGAAAGCGCGCATTGCGACTACGATATCCGCGCGATCTACGTGGCCGGGGTGAAGGAGGATCGCTACCGGGTGAATATCTGCGAGATCGGCGGGCAGGTGTTCAATGGGCCTGGCTCGGCGCCGCCGCCCGGCGCGAGGCAGTAGCGCGCGCATCCGCGCCGCCGGCCGCGAATGGGCGGCCGGCGGGCGTGCGATGAATCTCGACCCACGATACGCTCCCGCGCCAACATTGCGTTGACGGGGGGATGGTCCGGGTTGCACAATTTCGCGTTCGATCAGACGGGAGATGAGCGGTGGGCCACGGACGCGCGTCGCTTCGGGGCGGTCTTGCCGCCCTGATTGGTGGTCTCATCGCCCTCGCGGCCCCCGGCATCGCCCGGGCGCAGGCGCCGGACCCGTTGGCCCAGTACCGCCTGGCCGCGTCCAACGCCGGCAACGACCCGATGACCGGGCTCTATATGCGCGCGGCGGGCACCACGGCCTGGGGCGCCAATCTGCTCGCCCATCCGCTCGGGCGCGACCAGAAGGCGACCCTGCCGCCGGATCCCGCGATGGGCTGCCAGCGCGATCTTTACGCCCGTTACGCCAGCGGCGCGCATAGCGACAAGCTCAACATGGATATCTGCGCGTTCGCCACGACCACCTTCGCCGGCCCCACGGTGCGGGAAGCGGGCAGCACCCTCGCCATCACGGTGAAGAACGTGGGCGCGCCGGTGCTCATCGGGTTCTATATCATTCCGCAATCGCCGGGCGGCACCGCGCTTGGTCCCAACCGGCTGTCGGGCAGTCTCGGGAAAAACCAGACCGCGCGCATCCCGCTCGATGCCACGCATTGCGTGTTCGACATGGAGGCGATGTACGCCGGCACCATCCGTGAGTATCGCCAGGGGGTGAATATCTGCACCCTGTCGGACCAGAGCTTCGCCGGGCCGACGACCGCGCCCGCGCCTTCCCCCGCGCCCGCGCCGTCCCCGTCTCCTGCCCCTGGCCCGGTCGCGGCGGCGCCGATCGGCCAGCCGGCGCCTACCGATATCTACGTGGTCAACGACGGCAAGGACGATATCCTGCGCGCGGTGTTCCGCCGCACCGGCACGCACGAGCACCCGGTGAACCATCTGTCCGCCCCGCTCGCCCCGGGCCAGCGGGTGCTCGTCCACCTGCCGCCATCCGCCGGCTGCATCTACGATGTCGCGGTGGGTTATCGCCATGGCGGCGGTTCGCAGCAACTCGGACTGAACATCTGCGGCTATTCGGATGCGGTGTTCGCGGCGCCCGAGCCTGGATTGGCGGCCCGCAGCGCCCCGTCCAGCCTGACCGTGCGCAACGCCCGCGGACCCGCGCTGCAGGGATTCTATCTCTCGCCCAGCAACGCGCAGGGACGCAGCTTCGGGCCGAACCGGCTGGCCCATCCGCTCGAGGCCGAGCAGTCCATTTCGATCCCGCTGCCGCTGGCCGGCGAAGCCGCGCATTGCGACTACGACATGCGCGCGATCTACACGAGCGGCGCGAAGGAGGACCGCTACAAGGTCAATATCTGCGCGATCGGCGGCCAGGTCTTCCATGGGCCGACGGCGGCCGAGCTGTCGGGGACGAGCCATCCCGGAACGCCCGCCGGGCCGACCGCTGGGCCGACCGCTGGGCCGGCCCCCTCGGGTGGTGCCCTCTCGCTCGATATCCGCAACGATTACCGGGTGCCGATCGTGAAGCTGTTCATCTCGCCCTCCTCGGTCCGCGGCTGGGGCGCGAACAAGCTGGGCGCGAACGAAATGATCGCCGCGCGGATGGATATGCGCTTCGATCTTCCGGCGGGTTCGGGCTGCATGTTCGACGTGCGCGCGGAGTTCGACAACGAGGTGGACCAGCAGATCGGCCATATCGATGTCTGCCACACGACGCAGGTCAGCCTGACCGGGGGCAAGCCGGGCGCGCTGCTGTCGCGCGGGTCGGGCTTCTACATCTCCCGCGACGGCGACATCCTGACCAATAATCACGTCGTCTATGGCTGCAAGACCGTGGCGCTGCTGCGCGATACCGGCGCGCCGGTGTCGGTCCGGATCGAGGGGCAGGACGCGCGCGACGATCTGGCGATCCTGAAGGAGGATGGGGTGACCACCGCGCCGCTGCGCTTCCGCGCCCCCGATCTGCGGCTCGCCGGCGGGGAGCCGGCGACCGCGCTCGGCTATCCGCTGAGCTTCGAGCTGGGCGCGAGCCTGAAGATTTCCTCGGGCTACGTCAGCGCCACGGAAGTGTCCGGCGCGCCGGCGCAGTTCCAGATCCAGACCCCGATCAACCCGGGCAATTCCGGCGGCCCGGTGCTGGACGGAACCGGGCGGGTGATCGGCATCAGCGTGGCGCAACTCCGGCCCGACAAGGCGGAGAACGTGAATTTCGCGGTGCGCGGGGAGATCGCGCAACGGCTGGCGCGCTCGCTCGGCGTGAAGATCGAGATCGCGCCGCCTGGCCCGCCCGTCACGCCGCAGGACATCTACGCCACCGACGGGCCGAGCGTGGTGCCGGTCGAGTGCTTCAACTGAGCGTTCGGGGATGGATGCGAGCCAGCCGCCGGAATTGGACGAAACCCGCGTCTGACCGGGACAAGCAGGCCGGAGAGGTGAAGGCGGTAGGTCGTTTGCGCGGTCGCCTCGGGTTGCCGATGCGCCGCGCGCCGTGACCGGGCTGCGCCTGCTGGCCGACGATCTCACCGGCGCGCTGGACGCGGCGGCGCGGTTTGTGCCGATCGCCGGTCCTGTGCCGGCCGTCTGGAAGCCGCAGGCCGCGCTCGGCTGGCCGGCGGCGATCGATTCCGGCACCCGCCATCTGCCGGAACACACGGCGCTGTCGCGCCTCGCGCTGCTGGCCGCGGTGCTGGACGACGCCGAGCCGGCCTTCAAGAAGATCGACAGCCTGCTGCGCGGCCATGTGGCGGCCGAGCTCGCCGCCTGCCTCGACGGCTTCGATCATTGCGTGATCGCGCCGGCTTTCCCGGCCCAGGGGCGCGTCACCGCCGGCGGGCGGCAATTCCGCGCCGATGGCGGGACCTGGCGCGAGGTGGGCCTCGATCTGCCGGCCGCGCTGGCCGCGCGCGGGGTGGCGGCGCGGCTGTGCCGGCCGGGCGATATCGCGCCCGAGGGCGTGAGCCTGTGGGATGCCGAGACCGAGGCCGATCTCGATCGGGTGGCGGCCGAGGGCCGGGTGCTGGGCGGGCGCGTGCTGTGGTGCGGCTGCGCGGGGCTCGCCGGCGCGCTGGCCGGGCACGCGCCGGTGCCGTGCCCGGTGCTTCCGGGGCCGATCCTGGCGCTGATCGGGTCGGACCATCCGGTCTCGGTGGGCCAGTTATCGGCCGCGTGGAAGCAGGTGCATCGCATTGCCCAGGGGAGTGCGGAGGAGGCGGCGCCGATCGCGCGCCGGCTGGCGCAAGGCAACGCGGCGGTCGCGGTGGTGGTGCCGCCCGGCGCATCGCGCGTGGCGGCCGGGAACGTGATCGGGGAGCGGTTCGCGCGGCTGCTGGCGGCGCTGGACCGGCCGGGCACGCTGGTGGTGTCCGGCGGGGAGACGCTGCGGGGTGTGTGCGACGCGCTGGGGGCCGCCATGCTGGAGGTGGACGGGGAGCTGTCTCCGGGTGTGCCGACCTCGCTGATTCGCGGCGGTCGCTGGCACGGGCTGCGCGTGGTATCCAAATCGGGCGCTTTCGGCGGGTCGGACTGGCTGGCCCGGCTGCTGGCACACCCGCGCGACGGAGAGAGCTGATGACGCATCCCGCCCCCGCGCTGGCCGTGACGATGGGCGATCCCGCCGGGATCGGTCCGGAGATCATCGTCAAGGCCTGCCGCCGCCTGCTGCCGCGGCTGGAGGCGGGCGCGTTGCGGCTGCTGGTGCTGGGTCATCGCGGCGCGCTGGAGCGGGCGCGGCATCTGCTCGGCGAGACGCTGGACTTCCCCGAAATCGCGCCGGGGGCGGCGCCGCCGCCGCTCGGGTTCATGGCGGCGGGGGCGGAGCAGGCGCCGATCGCGACCGGGGAAATCGCCGCCGAGGGTGGGCGGTTCGCCTATCTGGCGGTCGCGCGCGCGGTGGCGCTGGCCCAGGCCGGGATTGTGGCCGGGATCGTGACCGCGCCGCTCAACAAGGCCGCGCTCAACCTGGCCGGGTATCGTTACGCCGGCCATACGGACATGCTGGCCGCGCTGACCGGGGTGAAAAGCTCGGTGATGCTGCTGGTGCACGGGAACATGCGGGTGAGCCATGTCACGACGCATGTGGCGCTGGCCGATGTGCCGGGGCTGCTGACGGAGGCGCGGCTGCGGCGCACGATCGACCTGACATTCGGTGCGCTGCGGGACCTGGGGATCGCGCGCCCGCGGCTGGCGGTGGCGGCGCTCAATCCCCATGCCGGGGAGGGCGGGCTGTTCGGGCGGCAGGATCTGGACGTGACGGCGCCGGCGGTGGCGCGCTGCGTGGCGGAGGGGCTGGACGTGGCCGGCCCGGTGCCGGGCGATACCGTGTTCGTCAAGCTGCGCGGCGGACAGTTCGACGCGGTGGTGGCGATGTATCACGACCAGGGGCATATCCCGGTGAAGCTGCTCGGGTTCGATGTCGATCCCGCGACCGGTGCCTGGCGGTCGCTGTCGGGGGTAAACGTCACGCTGGGGCTGCCGGTGATCCGCACCTCGGTCGATCACGGCACGGCGTTCGATATCGCCGGGCGCGGGGTGGCGCAGGAGGGCAGCCTGATCGAGGCGGTGGAACTGGCGCTGGCGCTGGCCGCGGGGCGTCGCGGCTTCGATTGATCCGGGTCAATCCCCAAGCGCGTCGGGCGTGGCAGGCTCGCCTTTGCTGCGGTGAGGAGATTTGCCATGACCAATCGCCCGATGACGGAAATCCTGCGCCGGCAGGTGCCGTTGACCCTGGGGCCGGAAGTCCCGGTGCGGGAGGCGAGCCGCGCCATGGCCGAACGCGGTGTCGGCGCGGTGCTGGTGACCGATGCCGCTGGCCGTCTGCTCGGCATCTTTACCGGGCGCGACGCGGTGCGGGTGCTGGGGCGCGGGCTGGACCCGGCCCGCACGACCTTGGAGGCGGTGATGACGAGGGCGCCGCATAGCGTGACGCCGGACTGCACCGCGATCGAGGCGCTGCGGCTGATGCGCGACGGCGGTTTCCGCCATGTGCCGGTGCTGCGCGACGGGGTGGTGGCCGGGGTGGTCTCGCGCGGGGATTTCCGCGGGCTGGAACTCGACCGGCTGGACGAGGAGACGGGGCTGTGGGAGCGCATCGCTTAGGCGCGCTGTGACGTCGGGCGCGCGTGTGGCATGATCGCGGCGGACACGGGAGGGCGCCATGCCGGGGACGATCGCGATGGAGGATTTCGACCGGGTCGATATCCGCGTGGGCACCATCGTCGATGCCCAGCCCTTCCCGGAAGCGCGCAAGCCGGCGCTGAAGCTGGTGATCGATTTCGGTCCGGAACTCGGGCGCAAGCGGTCCTCGGCGCAGATCACCGTGCATTACCGGGCCGATCAGTTGATCGGGCGGCAGGTCTGCGCGGTGGTGAATTTCCCGCCGCGCCGGATCGGCGGGTTCGACAGCGAGGTGCTGACCCTGGGGATGCCGGACGAGGACGGGGCGGTCGTGCTGATCAAGCCGGACTTCAAGGTGCCGAACGGGGGGAAGCTGTTCTGACGCCCTGCTGATCGCCGTCGCCGCGCGCACGACCCATTCCCGTCTGCTTCATTATTGATTGCCATCAGTGTGAACGCGGCGACGCGTATCGCGGTCGCGCGGTCGTCCCCCGGAAGCTGGAGGGGATCAATGCCGGCGAACCCAGGAAATCCGACGCAAACCCGGGCATTCACGGTCGGCGCCCGTCGCCGCCGGTTTCTTTTTTGGGGAATAGGTAGTTTCC
>JAKAZN010000020.1 GCA_021815835.1 Pseudomonadota bacterium | reverse complement strand
ACCGCGCCCACGGCGCCGCCGATCAGCGCGCCGGTCGCCGCGCCGCGCCCGCCACCGGCCAGGGCGCCGATCGCCGCCCCGGTGCCGGCACCGATCGCGGCCCCGCCGAGGGCGCGCTGGCCAGGATCATACGGATTAGTGCAGGCCGAGATCGCCAGGATCAGGCCGAAGCCCGTTACCGTTGCCAGAACGGAACCGGTTTGCCGCATGGGGAAGCTCCTTTAGGGACCGTGCCGCCGCCCAACAGGACGGCGGCCGAGGTCGAATCCGCCTGCCCGAAATTGATGTCCCCGCGGAGTCGGATGGCTTCGCGGGGAACGGCCGTCGGTCGTCAGCCGTGACCCGTGTCGATCGCGGCCCGCACGGCGTCCGCCTTCACGGCAATGTCTGTGAGTTCCGCGCTGGTCAGCGTCGGCAGACCCAGAATCGTGTTGACCGCCAGCACCGTGTCGCTGGAGATCGGGATCGTCTTGTCGGCGGCCGAGCCGAGGAAGATCGCGATCAGGTCATCCTTGCTCGCCGGAGCCACCCCGGTCAGCGCGGTCGTGTTGGTGATCGCCAGGTTCTTGAGCAGGCTCAGGTTCTCAAGCGGCGAGTCGACGCGCACGATGGTCGCGTAATAGGTCTGCACGATGCGGGCGAACTCGATCGCCGGCAGGGAGTAGAGCTGCGCGACGGTCATCACCAGGGTCGGCTGGCCGTCGGCGGTCAGGGTCATGATCGTGGTGCCGGTGGTCGTCGTCCAGTTGGTGACCACCTCGGTGAAGGCATGATCGAGCACCGTCGCCGGCGCGCGGGCCACACTCAGCCGGCCGAGTTCGACGGCGGGGATGCCCTCCTTGGCCCAGACCGGGCGCCCGCCGGTAGTGCCCCCGGCGGGCTTGCGGCTGTTCGCACCGCCGCCGAAGCGCGGCCCCTGCTTATCCGAACTGGTGTCGCCCGTGCCGGTCTCGGTCCCGGAGGAGCCGCCCGACCCGTAATGCCCTCGGGTTCCCGTGGAGCCACCCTGGCCCATGCCCGAGCCGGAGGTTCCGGGGGCGTGGCCGCCGCCGCTGGTGCCACCATGGGTCCCACTGCCGCCCTGAGTCTGCGCCTGGGCCGGCGTGCCCAGCCCGCGGGGCATCGACGACAGCGTGGGCATCCAGAGCGCGATGCCGAGCGCGGCCGAGGCCAGGAGTGCCTGCCGCAGCTTTGATGTCGCAGGCTTTCGCGTGTTCATGACGGTCGTTCCTTTTTGGTTGGATCGTATCGGCTTCATGGCCGCCGGAGGACCTTGCTGTCGGCCCCCCAGTCGCCCGGTCCGCGATGGACGAAATGCTCGCCTCCGACCGACCCGCCGATCGGGCCGGTCACCGTTCCGTCAGTGGGTGCGGTAGTAATTCCGGTATCCGTACCGGTGCTGCCTTCCTCGCCGCCGCCATGGCCGCCTGCACCGCCACCGCCGGTATGGCCGCCGCCGGACTCGCCGCCGCCAAGGGTGCGACCATGGCGCGCCCGATGGCGAAGGGCGCGCTCCTTGGGGGTGCGGCCTGCGCCGTGCCCCCCGCCGGATTTGCCACCGCCGGATTCGCCGCCGCCGGATTCGCCACCGCCAGAGCCGCCGCCGGAGCCGCCACCATGGCCGCCGCCTTCCTCCGCGGCACGCGCGCCGGGGCACAGCACCAGCGTCACCGCGGTCAGTCCGAGCGCAGCCAGAAACCAGCGGCGCATCTCGGGTTTCGTCGAAGTTGGGATCATCACGGGTCTATCTTTCCGGAACATGCCGAAAGCGGCCTATCGGTTCAGCTGCTCGCGCTGTTTCTCGGCGTCGGCCTGGATGGCCTCGGCCTTCACGCGGGTGATGCTCACGCACAGGAAGGCGTTCACCTGCCGTACTCGCACCATCGTGATGGGAACGGCACTCGCCAATGCGAGGTAGCTGGCCGCCGTGGCGGGATCGGGCCGGGCCTTCTCCAACTCTTCCTGGTAGGCGGCCATCAGGTGCAGCCCGGTCTTGGCGGTCCCACCTTCGAAGCCGGGGGCCAGTTCCGCCTGCGCGTGGCGCAGCCGGACCAGATTGCGCCCTTCAAGCCGTTGCGACATGGTCAGCGCGGCGAGGTTGTGGTCTGCGCACCAAGCGGCGCGCGGCGCGGGTTGGTACTGCCCGGTCGAAATCGGCCCGCGATGCGGGGTGCTGTTCTCGGCCGCGTAACCCGGAGGCGGCACGATCGCGAGGCTCGCAACGAACGCTCCTACGCCGGCAATACCGTGGCGCAGTCCCAGTAGGTTTCGTGCCATTGGTTCCGCCACTTCTTGGTCCCGAGCGGCGCGCTTCTGTGCCACCCAACATTCGTAAAATAGGGTCCGAGGGCAGGGGGAACATTGATATGGATCAATGTTAGGAGCGTTGCGCGGATGAACACTGCGTCGCCTTCGGATCGACCGGCGCGTCCGGTCGGAACCTGCTGCAATTATCATGTGAGCATCTGGCAAAGGTCCCGATCATGCCGTGTTGGTTGCGTCGCCTCGGTTACCTTATTGTTGTCACGACGCTGTGTGTGGCACCCATGGGGGCGCGCGCCGCCGCCATACCGGACTCGGTAGCCCGACAGCTTGCCACGGCGGGTCAATCCGGGCCGCGCGCCCTGCTCGACACGCTCGCTCAGGTCCTCGTCACCAATCCGGCCCTGGCCGCGACGCCCGAGGCCGCCGCGGCGCTCGCCAGGAGCGCTGCGGCGCCGGTTCCGGATTTCGTGGGTGCCAATCTGCCGATCTATCGCGACATTGCCGCGCAGATCATCGCCGCCGCCCCGGCAGGACAGCAGGACGCGGTGCGCCGCGTTGTCGGCCAGGAGCTGACGCGCTACGTTGCCAACGACATCCGCATGATGCCGCCGCTGCCGACCGACACGATCGGCAATGCGCGCACCCAGCCGGAAGAGGTGGGCGGTTCCGGATTTCAGCTCGGCTCGTTCACGATCTATCCGGAAGTCCAGGCTGGCACCTTCTACGATGACAACATCTACGCGACCCGCACCGGCCACGTGTCCGACTGGGTCGGCACGATCTCGCCCAGCATCGCGATCCAGTCCAACTGGAGCCGCAACGCGTTGTATGCCGAGGCCGGCACCGACCTGACCGGCTACCGGACCCACGGCAGCGAGAACACCGCCGACTGGCACACCAAGGTGGAAGGCCGGATCGATATCGATCCGAACACACGGATCCTCCTCGGCGCTGTCGCGCTGCGCGAACACGAGGACCGTTCCTCCCCCGATGCCGTGGAGGGCTTCACCCCCACTCCCTATTGGGAGCTGAACGGGTACGCCGGCATCGTCCACCGCTTCGGGGACTTCAACGTGCGTGTCGGCGGCGCCGTCGAGCGCCTGACCTTCGGGAATGTCGATAGTGCGAACGGCCTGATCAACAACCAGGACCGCAACCGCAACCGTTACAGCTTCGGCGCGCTGGTGCGCGACGATGCGCGCCCGGGCTTCCGCCCCTTCTTCGAGGGGCTGGGGGATTTCCGGCGCTACGACCAGACCACCGACGATTTCGGGTATGCGCGGGATTCGGACGGCTACCGCGCCGGGGTGGGCGCGTTGTTCCGCCTGACCTCCGACATCAGCGGCCGGGCGTTCATCGGCGTCATGGGTCGGGACTACAGAGACCCGCGCTTCAAGCCGGTGACCACGATCGCGGCTGACGGGGATGTGCGCTGGCAAGCGCTGGCGGGAACCGCGCTGGTGCTGTTCGTCGACCGGTCGATCGAGGAAACCACGCTGGCCGGCAGCTCGTCCTATGTATACACCGTGGTTGGTGGGCGGGTGGAGCAGAGTTTGCTGCCCAACCTGACCGGCTTTCTGCGGCTGGCCTTCGCCCACAGCGATTTCCAGCAGGTGTCCCGCTGGGACAATGAGGCCGACATGTCGGTGGGGGTGCGGTACTACATCACCAACCTGACCTATGTCGGGGTGGATTACCGCTACACGCAGCGCGTGTCCGGGGATTCGACGGTGAATTTCTCGCGGAACGAGGCGTTCTTCGTCGTGGGATCGGGGTTCTGACGAGGGCAGGCCAGGGCGGCGGCCGAGGCGGAGTTCCAGCGGCTCCCCCGGTTCCGGCGGCAGTGCGATGGAACGCAATTGTCCTGCGCCGCACCCTCCTTCGGGAAAGCTTCGATGTCATATAGCAGCGGCCACTGCATGAAGCGGAATGAATATAAAGCTTCCGCCCCACCCTGGTTCCTCGGACCACGGTTAGCTTGGAGAGCCGGCTCCCACTTGATGCTGTTGCCCCGGATGCTGCGGTGATGCAGCGGGCCGGGTCACGGAGGCCCCACATCCTGCGGCGTCTCGGCCCGCGACATAACGGTGCGCGGTCCTTGCCACCTGGGCCGCGAACGCGGCGGGCGTCAGCTCGCCTTGCGTGACGCGCTTGCCGGCCTGCTTGGTCGGCCGGTCGATCTCCTAATGGACGGGGCGGTCGAAAACCCCTTTGTCCGGGCCGGGATCGAGCGCTCGCGGCAGCCGTACTATGCAGCATGATCCGCGGGCGTTTCTCTGGGACGTGCTGCGGGCGGCGGACTGGATTGCCGCCTTCCTTCAGGGGCACGGGCTTTCGACCTATCTGAGCGACCCGCTGCGGCGCTCGGCGGTGGAGCGGCAGTTGGAAATCGTGGGCGAGGCGCTCGGACCAAGCTGTGCCTGGGCCAAATCGGGCCCAGGCACAGTCGGGCACTGCGATCGCGCGGATCGGTCAGCTCCGCCCGAAGGTCCGTGTGTTTTGATGGCAGGGAATGCACATCGCAACACAGTTCCCAACGGTGTCGTCACCACCGGACGCAACCGCGGTCCGGTGATGGGCGTGCCAGTCGCCGCGAAGCTGCGCGTTGCAGCGCCCCGTGTGGTGGCTGCACCCCTTCATGGTGCATTCGCAGCGTCCGCCCGCGCGTTGCCGGGCGGCTTCCTTCACGGCTTCGGAAAAGGCCATCGTCGTCTCCTGGTTCAAACGGAACCGGCTTGACCGACGCGATTCGACACCCCTAAAGAGGGTTGCTGACGAAGCGGTCCGCAGCCGGTTCCAACGAATGCGGATCAACACGAGGCCGGGGCCGCCACAGCCCCGGCTACTCGTGTCGTGGTCAGAGGAACCGCTGACAGACCCGCCCCGAGTCCCGCAAGCGGATTCTTCGACCGGCGACGAAATTTTGTGTCTGATCGCGCGGCGTCAGTCTCGCCGCATCAGGGGTCCGTCCCCAGCAGCCCGCGCAACTCCGCAAGGGCTGCGGCGACCGCCGCGCCCGAAGCTGCGATCGTATCCAGCGGTTCCGCAGGCGTCCGCGTATCGCCCGCCGATTTGCGATGCGGGTTCACCGCCTTGAGGTCAAGACCGCGCGCTTCCAGTTCCGACCGGGAGACTGTCCAGGACCGCTCGCTCTCGCCACGATCCGGCAGCAGACGGAAGAAATCCGCCATCTGCGCCAGAGTGAACGGCGTGCGCTTGCCCACCTTGATGTCGGACAGGTCGTAGTACCAGGTTCGCTCCGTCCGCCGCCCGCGATTGAAAAAGGCCAGGTCGGCTGCGACATCGACCACGCCGCCACCCGCCTCGACCTCACCACCCCGGAGGCCATCGCCCTCCCGCTGCCCCCCACCCGCGCCGGGTAACCGTACGACCCAAGGCCGTTCCCGCGCGGCGCCGGAAACGCGCGCCGCCATCGTCCGCTATTCCTTGAGCCCGCCCGCCATCCCACCGCTCACCAAATAGGAACGAACAAAGAACGTGAATGCCAGCACCGGCAGCAGCACCAGCACGCCGGCGGCGGCGATCTTGCCCCACTCCCAGCCGGCATACTGCATGAAATTGACGATCGCGACCGGCGCCGTCATCGCATTCGTGCGCGTCAGAATCAGCGCGAAGAAGAAATCGTTCCACGACATGATGAAACACAGGATGCCCGTGGCCGCGACCCCGGGGGCCGCCAGCGGCAGCGCGATGCGCCGGAACGTGGTCCACACTCCGGCGCCGTCGATCCAGGCGGCTTCCTCGAGCGCGGCGGGGATGGAGGCGAAGAACCCCCGCATGGTCCATATCACCAGAGCGAGATTGAACGTCAGATAGACCACGATCAGCCCGGGGATCGTATCGATCAGCCCGAGATCGCTGAACACCAGGAAGAACGGGATCGTGAAGGCGACCGGCGGCGCCATCCGCGTCACCAGGATCCACATTGCGATCCGCCCGCTGGCGCGGAAGCGATGCCGCGCCAGGGCGTACGCCGCCGGCACGCCGATCAGCAGGGACAGCACCGTCGATCCCGTGCTCGCCATCAGGCTGTTGGCGAAGGAGGCAGGGAAGCCGCCGCCGGCCAATGCACGGTAGTTGGCGAGCGTCGGCGTGAAGGCGAGCGTGGCCGCCAAGGTCGCGCCGGAAGGGCGAAACGACATCAGCATCAGCCATAGCACCGGGGCGAGCACCGCCAGCAGCAGCACCGCCGCGCCGCCCTGCGCGAGGCCGCGCTTCACCCGGCGTCGGCGCGCGCGTCGACCCGCGCTGGACGCGGCGGCGGGCTTACACGTCATCCGGCGCAACCGCGCCCAGGCGGGCGAGCAGGAGGCTCAGCGCAAACACGCCGGCCACCATCAAGGTGGCGATCGCGGCGCCATAGCCCCAATAGGCGAAATTGAAGGTCTGGATGAACGCATAGTAGTTGGTGACCTCGGTGACCTGGCCCGGCCCGCCATTGGTCAGCACGTAGATCAGTGGGAACGCCTTGATGCTGTCGATCAGGCGGAACAGCACCGCGACCGTCAGCGCCGGACGGATGAACGGCAGCCGCACATACCAGAACATCTGCCAGGCGCTGGCGCCGTCGATCCGCGCCGCCTCGATCGGCTCGTTCGGCATCATCCGCAGCGCGGCGAGCACCATCAGCATGGTGAAGGGAAACCACTCCCACGTATCGGCCAGCGCGATTGCCGGCAGTGCCCAGACCGGGCTGGTGATGAGCGCGCCCGGGCGCAGGCCGAAGGCGCCGAGCATCGCATAGACCGGGCTCACGTCGGGCGTGTAGAGGATCTTCCAGATGATCGCGACGACGATCGGCGGCAGCACCATCGGCACCAGGAAGCCGGTCCGCACGGCGTCCATGAACCGGGACTCGCTGTTGAGCAGCAGCGCGACCGCGACGCCCAGCAAGGTCTGCAAGCCGACGGTGATCGTCGAAAGCTCGCATTGCAGCCAGACCGAATGGTCGAAGCTGCCCTCGAACAGCGCTTGGCGGTAATTGGCGAACGGGGTCGAGAAATCGAGGCCGCTGCCGGGATGGATCGGCGTGAGCGGGGTCAGGCTGATGACTACCAGATAGATCGCCGGTCCCAGCGTGACCGCGGTCAGCACCGCCAGTGCGGGCACGAGGCCGATCGTGAAGGCCCGTCGCTGCTCGATCGACCAGGCGGTGGAACCGGCGGCCACCTGCCGCGATCAGAGCTTCACGCCGGCGCGGCGCAACTGCGCGATGGAATTCTGTTGGGCCGCCGCCATCGCCTGTTGCGCCGTCTTCTCGCCCGAAACGATTCCCTGGATCGCGATGTCGATCTGACGATCGACCTGCGGATAGGGCGGCACGGTGCGGTAGGCCATGTAGCCCTTGGCGGCGAGCTCGACCGTATCGAGATACATCTTTGCGACGTCGAATCCGTTGAGAGTAAGCTTGCTGCGGTATTCAGGCAGATCGACGATCGAGCGCCGTGTGACCGAGCTCCAGCCATGCTCGCGGAACATGCGCAGCAGGAGCTGCTTCGACATCGCCCAGGTGATGAACTGCCAGGCGGCGTCCTTGTTGCGCGAGCCGGCGGGGATGCCCCAGCCGTGCGTCGCGACCTGCGGGAAGCGGCCGGCGGGTCCGGCGGGGAACAGCGAAAATCCGCAGGTCTCCGTCACCATGCTGCCGGGCTGCGCCATCTGCGTGACGAAGGCCTCGTTCTCGGTGGCGTAGTTCACCTTGCCGCTTTTCAGCGCGGCCACGACCTCGTCATAGGTGTAGGACAGTGCGCCGCGCGGCGCGAATTTGCGCAACAGATCGCTGAAGAACCCGGCGGCCTCGACGGCGGCGGGCGTGTCGAGCACCGGCATCAGGTCGTGCGGCGGGTTGCGGAAGATGTTCCCGCCGAAGCCTTGCAGGTAGCCCGGGAACGTCCAGCCGTAGTGGTTCTCGGTCAGGAAGCCTGGAACGCCGTCCTTGCCGTTCACCGCCGCCAGCATCTTCGGCATCTCGGCGAAGGTATCGGGAAGGCCGAGGCCGGCCTTGCGTATCAGATCATAACGGGAGGCGCCGCCCATCATGACGTCGGCGATCCAGGGAATGGCGCAAAGCTCGCCCTTCGCGTTGCGGAACGCGGTGGTGGTGCCGGGGAAGAAATCCTTGGCGTCCCAGCTCGCCGGTGTGCGCGCCGGATCGGCGATGAACGGATCGAGCGGCATGACCCAGCCCGCGCCGACCCATTGGCCGATGAAGATGAAGGTGACGTTGACCACGTCGTAGGCGTCGCTTTTGGTGGCGAGCGCCAGGCCCATGCGCTGGTTGTAGATCGGAAACGACGGGGTGGTGTAGATGACCCTCGCGCCGGTTTCCGCCTCGAACTCGGGGATGTATTTGGCGAGCAGCAGCGGATAGGGCGCGCTCCAGCACGAGATATTCAGCGTGACGCCGCTGAGCGGTTTCGTCCCGCCGGCCGCCGGCGCCTTGCCGGGCAGCGCGAGGAGCCCCGCCGCCGCCGTGCCCGCCGCCAGGACCTGCCGCCGCCTGATCGTGCCGCGCATCGCCATTCTCCCATTCCGGACCGCTTGCACAGGGTCCGTTCATTGGTAGTTTGCTACCACCGACGCCGCGCGGCGACAAACGGCGGCCGGCGGAGGGACGAGCATCATGTCTGGGACTGACGACCTCGCGGCGCGGCTCGCGGCGGAGCTCGGGGATGGGACGGTCGCGCGTGAGCTTGCGGCGATTGTCGCGGCCGATACGCTTGCCTGGACCGCGCCCACGGTTGCGCCGCGGCGTGTGCAGACGATCCTCGGCTTCACCTTCGGCAATCGCATGGAGGCGAATGGCAACCGCGCGCCGGGGCCGGTGAACGAGGCGCTGGCGCGGCTCGTAGCGCGCCTGGCCGGGGAGACCGGCGCGCCGGTGATCGCGCAATGGGAGGTGGCGGAGCCTGTGGCCGTGCTGGCGGCGGGGGCGAAGGTGACGCCGATCTATCCCGGGCGCGACGGGCGCGGCGAGCCGGTGTATCTCAGCACGCTCGGCGTGCTGGAGCAGATCGCGCGGGAGACGCCGCCGGCGCGGCTGGGCGTGGTTGGTGTTGTTGCGTTTTCAGATCATATGCCGCGGTGCGTGGCGACCGCGCGGCGGCTGGGCTTCGATGCCTATGCGCCGGCCGGCTACGCCATGCCGTCGGAGTACGATCCGCTGTCCGGGCAGGCCTGGTGCCGGACCCGGCTGCTGTATCTGCTGCACGACGTGACCTTGCGGCTGACCGAGCGCCGGGCGGCGATGCTGGGCGGGGGGTGACGGATCGCTGACGGCCGGGCGAGACGGTCTCGCCTACCCCCGCCCGCCGTCGAAGAACTCCTTCACCCGCGCGAAGAAGCCCTCGCTCTCGGGCTGGTGCTTGTCGTCGCGCGCTTCGGCCTCGAACGCCTCCAGCAGGTCGCGCTGCTTGCGGGTCAGGTGCTGGGGGGTTTCCACCGTGACGGCCAGGAACAGATCGCCGCGGGCGGCGCTGCGCAGGATGGAGAAGCCCTTGCCGCGCACGCGGATCTGCTGGCCGGTCTGGATGCCCGGATCGATCTTCACCTTCTGTTTCGACCCGTCGATCGAGGGCACCTCGATCTCGCCGCCCAGCGCCGCCAGGGTCATGCGCAGCGGGACGCGAAGCAGCAGGTTGGCGCCCTCGCGATGGAAGATCGGGTGCGGGCGGACGGTCACGTCCACGTAGAGATCGCCGGCTTGCGCGCCGGCGGGGCCGGCCTCGCCTTCGCCGGGGAGGCGGATGCGGTTGCCGTCCTCGATGCCGGCGGGGATGGTGACGGACAGGTTCCGCTCCCGCTGGACGGTGGCGGTGCCGCGGCAGACGCGGCAGGGGTTGCGGATGGTGCGGCCGGAGCCGCCGCAGGTGGCGCAGGTGCGTTCCACCAGGAACAGGCCCTGCTGGGCGCGGACGCGGCCGTGGCCCTGGCAGGTCCGGCAGGTCTCGGCGGCGCCGACGGCCTTGTCTTCCGAGCCGGTGCCGTTGCACGCCTCGCAGGCGACGCGGGTGGGAACGCGCAGCGCGACCTTGGCGCCGGCGAAGGCCTGGGCGAGGTCGATCTCCACCGCATGGCGCAGATCGGCGCCGCGGCGGGCCTGGGCGTTGCCGCCGCGCCGTCCGCCGCCCATGAAGTCGCCGAAGACCTGGTCGAAGATGTCGCCAAGGCCGCCGCTGGCGGAGAAGTCGAAGCCGCCACCGAACGGGCCGGCGCCACCGCCGCCCTGCTCGAAGGCGGCATGGCCGAAGCGGTCATAGGCGGCGCGCTTCTGCTCGTCCTTGAGGACGTCGTAGGCTTCGTTCAGCTCCTTGAACTTGGCCTCGGCTTCCTTGTTGCCGGGGTTGCGGTCGGGATGGAGCTGCATCGCCAGCTTGCGATAGGCCTTCTTGAGCGTGTCGGCGTCCGCGCCGCGCGCCACGCCGAGGGTGGCGTAGTAGTCCTGCTTTGCCATCTCAGCCCTTCGTGCTTGCGCCGGTGCGTCCTGTCGTTTTGTCGATCCCGCCCTCCCCATCGTCATGGCCGGGTCAGGCCCGGCCATGACGCGAGGGGCCGGGGTGGGGCCGGGCGAACCCGGCCCCCGTTCATGGTCAGGCGGATTTCTTCTTGTCGTCCACTTCCTCGAACTCGGCATCGACGACCTTCTCGCCGCCGGGCGCCCCGCCCGGCTGCGGGCCGGCCCCAGCGCCGGCGCCAGGGGCGGATTCCGCCGACTGGGCCTTGTACATCGCCTCGCCGAGCTTCATCGCCGCCTGGCTCAGCCGTTCCGTCGCCTGGGCGAGCGCCGCCTTGTCGGTGCCCTCCAGCGCGGACCGCGCCGCGGCCAGCGCGGCTTCGGCCTCGCCCTTTTCCTGCGGGCCGACTTTATCCTCGGCCTCTTTCAAAGTGCGTTCGACCTGGTGGACCAGCGCCTCGGCGTTGTTGCGCGCCTCGACCGTCTCGCGGCGTTCCTTGTCGGCGCTGGCGTTGGCCTCGGCCTCCTTCACCATGCGCTGGATCTCGGCTTCGTTCAGACCGCCGCTGGCCTGGATGCGGATCTGCTGCTCCTTGCCGGTGGCCTTGTCCTTGGCCTGGACCGAGACGATGCCGTTGGCGTCGATATCGAACGTCACCTCGATCTGCGGCACGCCGCGCGGGGCGGAGGGAATCCCCGTCAGGTCGAAATTGCCGAGCAGCTTGTTGTCGGCCGCCATCTCCCGCTCGCCCTGATAGACCTTGATGGTCACCGCCTGCTGGCCGTCATCGGCGGTGGAGAAGGTCTGGGACTTCTTGGTGGGGATGG
>JAKAZN010000019.1 GCA_021815835.1 Pseudomonadota bacterium | reverse complement strand
GGCCGATAAATCCCGGGTGCGCCGGTTCGCCCGCGCGCTGCTTGCCAGCCCGCCCGACCGCCTCGCCACCATCCGCGCCGCCTGGCAGGACGACCTCGCCCGCCCAGCTTGAGGGGACCCACCCATGTCCGACACCGCCATCGCCTTCGTCCACGGCCGCCGCGTCTGGGACAGCCGCGGCCGGCCCACCCTGGAGGCCGACGTCCTGCTGGAAGGCGGCTCCGTCGGCCGCGGCATGGCGCCGGCCGGCGCCTCCACCGGCTCGGGCGAGGCGCTCGATCTGCGCGACGGCGGCCAGGCTTTCGGCGGCTTCGACGTGACGCGCGCGCTGGAGCGCCTGAACGCCGAGATCGGCCCCGCCCTGGTCGGACGCGACGCGGCCGATCAGGCAGCGGTCGATGCCGCCCTGATCGCGCTCGACGGCACGCCGACCCGGTCGCGGCTCGGCGGGAACGCGCTGACCGCCATCTCCATGGCCGTTGCCCACGCGGCTGCCGGCGCGGCCGGGGAGCCGTTGTTCCGCCATCTCGGCGGCAAGGCTGCCGCCACGCTGCCCTTGCCGCAGATCCAGATCTTCGGCGGCGGGGCCCATGCCGGCCGGCGCGTCGATATCCAGGATTTCCTGGTCGTCTGCCCCGAGGCCACCTCCTTCGCCCAGGCCCTGGACTGGACCGCCGAGGTCTATCGCGCCGCCGGCGCGCTCATGGAGGAAGCCGGCCAGCGCGCCGGCGTGGCCGACGAAGGCGGCTGGTGGCCCGCCTTCGCCGCCAACGAGCAGGCGCTGGAAACCCTGACCCGCGCCATCGACCGCGCCGGCTTCACGCCCGGGAAACAGGTCGCGATCGCGCTCGACATCGCCGCCTCCGAATTCGGCCACGCCGGCCATTACCGCCTGGGCCTGGAAAACCGCGACCTCGACACCGACGGCATGATCCGGATGCTCGCCGGCTGGATCGCCGCCTACCCGATCGTGTCGATCGAGGACCCGCTCGCCGAGGACGACGCCGCCGGCTTCGCCGCCTTCACCCGCGAATGCGGCGATCGCGTGCAGATCGTCGGCGACGATTTCCTCGTCACCGACGCCGCCCGCGTGCGCCAGGCCGCCGCCGCCGGGGCGGCCAATTGCGTGCTGCTGAAACCCAACCAGCGCGGCACCCTGACCGAAACGAAAGCCGCCTGGGACGCGGCGCGCGCGGCCGGTTTCGCCGCCATCGTCTCGGCCCGGTCGGGGGAGACCGAGGACACCACCATCGTCCATCTCGCGGTCGGCTGGGGCGTCGGCCAGCTCAAGGTCGGCAGCTTCGCCCGCGGCGAGCGGATGGCCAAATGGAACGAGGCGCTGCGCATCGAGGAAGCCCTCGGCGCCCGCGCCCGCTTCGCCGGGGGCGCCGCGCTGGGCCGCAATCCGGCGCGATGAAGGTCACGTTCCACGCCGCCGCCGGCCCCGATCTGGCGGCCCGTCTCGCGGCCTGTGCCGGCTCCGACCTGGCGATCTCGATCTGCCCCGAGGACGATCCCGCCCGCCTCGCCCGCCTGCTGGCGGACACGGAGGTGCTCTGGCACGTCCTCGCCCCGGCCACCGCCGCCATGATCGCCGCCGCGCCGCGGCTGCGGCTGATCCAGAAGATCGGCGTCGGCGTGAATACCATCGATCTGGACGCGGCCCGCGCCCGCGGCATTCCGGTCTGCAACCTGCCCGGCACCAACGCAGCCGCGGTCGCGGAACTGACGCTGGCGCTGATGCTCGCCTGCCTGCGCCGCCTGCCGCTGTTCGATGCCGCGATGCGCGCCGGACGCGGCTTCGCGCTCGATCCCGCGCATCTGGACGGGCTTGGGGAGCTGGGCGGGCGAACGGTCGGCCTGGTCGGCCACGGCGCGGTGCCGCGCGCGCTCGCCCCGGTGCTGGCCGCGCTCGGCTGCGCGATCCTCTACACCGCCCGCGCGCCCCACGCGGACGCGATCGGCGCGTTCCGCCCGCTCGACGCGCTGCTGGCCGAGGCCGATATCGTCAGCCTGCACGCCCCGCTCACGCCCGAGACCGCGCGGCTGATCGACGCGCCCCGGCTCGCGCGGATGCGTCCGGGCGCGATCCTGGTGAACACCGCCCGCGGCGGCCTGGTCGATCCGGCCGCACTGGTCGCTTCCCTGCGCGCGGGCCACCTGGCCGCGGCCGGACTACACGTGTTCGACCCCGAGCCGCCCGCCGCGGACGACCCGTTGCTCGGGCTGCCCAATGTCGTGCTCACGCCGCATATCGGGTGGCTGACCACCGGCACCTTCGATCGCAGCTTCACCCGCGCGGTCGAGAATTGCCGGCGGCTGGCCGCCGGGGAGGCGCTGCTGCATCGTGTGGCGTGATCGCTGCTTTTCCACCCCCGTAACCCAGGAGCATCCACGATGTCCGAGACCGACCTTCTCTGGGAGATCCGCGACGGCATCGGCTGGATCACCTTCAACCGCCCCGCTGCCCGCAACGCGCTGACCTTCGCCATGTACGAACGCCTGGCCGAGCTCTGCGCCGAAGCCGGAAGCAACCCCAACATCCGCGCCCTGGTCCTCACCGGCGCCGGCGAGAAAGCCTTCGCCGCCGGCACCGACATCTCCCAGTTCCGCGCCTTTGCCGCGCCCGAGGACGCGCTCGCCTACGAATCCCGCCTCGATCGCGTCCTGGACGCGCTGGAACGCTGCCCCAAGCCCACCATCGCCGCGATCGCCGGGGCCTGCACCGGCGGCGGGGCCGGGATCGCCGCCGCCTGCGATCTGCGCATCGCCGCGCGCAATGCCCGGTTCGGCTTTCCCGTCGCGCGCACGCTCGGCAATTGCCTGTCGATGTCGAACTACGCCCGGCTGAATGCCCTGATCGGCGCGGCGCGCACCACCGAGATCATCTTCACCGCCCGGCTGGTGGAGGCCGAGGAAGCGAAATCCATCGGCCTCGTCTCCGAATTGCTCGACGATCCCGCCGCGCTGCTGGCCCGCGCCGACGCGCTCGCCCGGCTGATCGCCGGCCACGCCCCGCTCACCTTGGCCGCCACCAAGGAGGCGTTGCGCCGCCTGCGCCCGCGCCTGCCGGAGGGCCAGGACAAGGACCTGATCCTGATGTGCTACATGAGCGCCGATTTCCGCGAGGGGATGGAGGCGTTCCTGTCCAAGCGCGCCCCCGTCTGGCGCGGGGTGTAGCGCGGCTCGGGGGTTGCGGAACAATCGCGGCGCGCCGATCGGGCACCCGCGCGGCCTGGATCGCCCCACGGGCGCCCCATGGCTGGCGGGGCGGTTCGATCATCGGCAAGTGGGTCCGGAAACGTAACAATACCGGCGCGCGTTTCCCGCGCCCGTTTCCCGCGCCCGGTCAGGCCGAAAATCGCGCCAGACCCGGCAGCCCCGGCCCAGCGCATCCGCGCCAGACCAGCCAACTGTCCCGCCGCCGGCCCGGCTGGCTGTCCGGCCCGCTGGCCCATCGCCTGTCCCGCCGCCGGTCCCACCCGCTGTCCCACCGATTCGGGACCGGCACGCAACAGCGTGCGAGCACGTAGACCCCGGCTTCCCCCTGCGCCCGCGCGGCGGCGTATTCGCCCGCAGCGGCCGTCGCCGCCGCGCGCCCGCCGGGCACCACGACCTTCAGCGACCTCCTGCCTCAGCGCGGCAAGCTCGTGGCGAAGCCGTTCGATCAACGCGCTTACGTCTGCCGACAATACCATCCCGACATTGACTGATGTCAGCACTCCCGGCGCAAGCAGCATCGTGGCGGACAAAAAAACAGCCCACCGATGTGGCAAATCCCACTCGCCCCCCTGCTTGGGAGTTACGTAAAATCAGTAGATCGTCTCCTTCAGCCGCGCCGGATAGGCCGCGTCGTATTCCGCGCCGCCCACCGCGCCCGCCGTCAGCGCCGCCAGGATCGTCCCCGCGCTCGGCAGCGCGCTCCGGGCCACATGCTTCGCCGGGTTCCACAATTCGGACCGCACCAGCGCCTTCGGGCACTGGAAATACACCCGCTCCACCGACATCACGATCACCGATCGCGGCAGCTTCCCCTGGGCCGGAAACCGCGCCAGCAGATCCGGCGCCACCGAGATCGCGCCGCGCCCGTTCACCCGCAACGTCTCCCCCACCCCGGGGATCAGGAACAGCAGCGCGAGGCGCGGATCGTGGATCAGGTTGCGCAGCGTATCGGTGCGATTGTTGCCGCGCCGGTCCGGGATCAGCAGGGTCCGCTCGTCCTCGATCGCGACGAACCCGGCCGGATCGCCGCGCGGGGAGACATCCATCCCATCCGGCCCGCTCGTCGCCAACGCCACGAACGGCGCGGCCTCGATGAAGGCACGATAGACGGGCGGGATGTGATCCACCTCCTTGCGGATCGCGCCTTCGGACGGCGCGCCGTACAGCGCGGCCAGGGTCGTCGCGTCGGTGATCCGGTATGGAACCGCTTCGATGCCGTCCATCTTCCGCCCTTTCGTGAACTGTCTCTTCCATCCTGGCGCCAAGCCGCCGGCCCAGGCAAGCGGCGCGCGCGTCCCCGGCCGGCTTGCCGGGGCCGCCGCCCGCCCGCACAGTGCGCCCGAAGCAGGACCGCACAACCATTCGGGGGAATCACGCAGATGGAAATCATGCTCACCGGCCGCAGCGCCGTCGTCACCGGGGCGTCCAAGGGCCTCGGCTTCGCCATGGCGGACGAATTCGCCCGCTCCGGCGCCAACGTCGCCCTGCTGGCCCGCCGGCCCGAAGTGCTGGAGGAAGCCCGCGCCGC
Organism: Pseudomonadota bacterium; assembly: GCA_021815835.1. Lineage (GTDB taxonomy): Bacteria > Pseudomonadota > Alphaproteobacteria > Acetobacterales > Acetobacteraceae > JAJZVS01. The sequence continues at coordinate 6,884 of JAKAZN010000019.1, read as the reverse complement.
GATCGCCGCGCATGCCAGGGGCAAGGTCATCGCGATCGCGGCGGACGTGTCGCGGGCGGAGGATTGCGCGCACGCCTTCGCCACCGCCGAGGCCGCGTTCGGCGCGGTCGATATCCTGGTGAACAACGCCGGCACCTCGCGGGCGATTCCGTTCGAGACGATCACGGACGCGATGTGGCAGGAGGACCTGGACCTGAAGCTGTTCGCCGCGATTCGGCTGTGCCGGCTGGCGCTGCCGGGGATGAAGCAGCGGCGCTGGGGACGGATCATCAACGTGCTGAACATCGGCGCCAAGGCGCCGCGCGCGAACGGGGCGCCGACGGCGGTCTCGCGCGCCGCGGGGATGGCGCTGACGAAAATCCTGGCCAACGAGGGCGCGGCGCATAACGTGCTGGTCAACGCGATGCTGGTGGGTCAGATCGTGTCCGACCAGTGGGTGCGCCGGCACGCCGCGGCGGGGTCGAACGAACCGTTCGAGACGTTTGCCGCGAAGCTCGGCGAGAAGATCCCCCTGGGCCGGCTGGGCCGGGCGGAGGAGTTCGCGGCGATGGCCTGCCTGCTGTGCTCGGAACGCGGCGGGTTCACCACGGGGACGGCGATCAACATGGATGGCGGGGCAAGCCCGGTGGTGTAGCGCCCGGCTGGCCGGACCCATCGCGATCGGGATCCCGAGGCCACGCGCTGTTGCCGACGGCAGCGCGCCGGGCCGGACGCGCCGCGGACGCGACGATCAGACCGGGCGTTCGCCGCGCACCGTGACCCGGAAACCGGACCGCGTATGCGGCCAGTAATCCCACATCGCATGATGCTGCACGCAGCGATTGTCCCAGAACGCGACCGAATTGGCCCGCCAGCGGAAGCGGCACTGGAACAGCGGGTTTTCCATGTGCTCGTACAGATAGCGCAGCACGCCCTCGCTCTCGTCGCGCGGGATGCCGATGATCCGGCGGGTGAAGCCGCGATTCACATACAGCGCCTTGCGCCCGGTGACCGGGTGGGTGCGCACCACCGGATGTTCCGCGCGCGGATAGGCGGGCTTGTCGGCCACGCCGTAATTCGCATAGAGGCCGCGATAGACCTGCTCGCCGTCGTGCAGCGCGGTCAGCCCGTCGAGATAGGTCCGCATCCGTTCCGACAGCGCCTCATAGGCGGCATACATGGAGGCGAACAGCGTGTCGCCGCCGTGCGGCGGGCAGGTCTTGATATAGAGGATGCTGCCGAGCGGCGGCAGTTCGTCGCAGGACACGTCCGAATGCCAGTTCTCGCCGTTGGCGCGCGGGCTGTCCTTGTCGGCGTGGATGACCATGAGCTCGGGATGGCCCGGTGCGTGCGGCGCCGCGGGATGGAGGTGCAGCGGGCCGAAATTGCGGCCGAAATCCAGATGCTGCTCCGGCGTCAGCGTCTGGTCGCGGAAGAAGATCACCTGGTTCTCGGCCAGCGCGCGGTGGATCTCGTCCAGTTGGTGATTGGAGGGATGCGCCAGATCGACCCCGCCGATCTCCGCGCCGATGATCGGCGTGAGCTGATCGACCGTGATGGTCTCGAACGGTTCGCCGTCCGCGGAGACGGCTTTGTACCGCGGTCCCTGATTGCCTCGCAGCGCGCTCATCGCGTTTCCTTCCTGCCCGCCACCCTGCGGGATCGAGGAACTCTGGCCGTCCGTGTCCGATTGTCAACATTGGTTTGCGCGCGGCGACGGGATCGTCCGCCCAGCGGCCATCCCCCGGGCCAGCAGGCCCCATTGACCCGCCCGGCGCTTGCCCCGAACATGCGGCAAGGACGTCCCCAATGACCTACAAATCGCCGCGCCGCCCGCAATTCTTCTACACCACCGCCCCCCTGCCCTGCCCCTATCTGCCGGGCCGGACGGAGCGGAAAGTCGTGACCGAGATCACCGGCCCTGGCGCGGAGGGTCTGCACGACCGGCTGTCCCGCGCCGGCTTCCGCCGCAGTCACAATATCGCCTATGCCCCGGTCTGCCCGTCCTGCCAGGCCTGCGTGCCGATCCGCATCCCCGTCGCCCGCTTCCAGCCCGACCGCACGCAGCGGCGCAACCTGCGGGCCAATGCCGGGATCGAGGGCTTCGAACTGCCCGCCCGCGCCACCGCCGAGCAGTTCCATCTGTTCCAGCGCTACCAGCACGCGCGCCATGGCGAAGGCGACATGGCGACCATGAGCTTCTACGACTACCGCGCCATGGTGGAAGACACGCCGATCGAGACCAGCATCGTCGAATACCGCGACGCCGAGGGCACCCTGGTGGGCGCCTGCCTGACCGACCGGCTGGGGGACGGGCTGTCGGCGGTGTATAGTTTCTTCGCCCCCGAACTGGAACGAAGCTCGCTAGGCACCTATGCGGTGCTGTGGCTGATCGAGCGCGCCCGCGCGCTGGGCCTGCCGCATGTCTATCTGGGCTATTGGGTCGCCGAGAGCCGGAAGATGGCCTACAAGGCGCGCTTCCGTCCCGGCGAGGTGCTGGCCGGCGGCGCCTGGCGGATGCTGACCGAGGCCGATCTGCGCCCAGAGGCGAAGCTGTCGGCCCCGACGACCGGCGAGGTGCCCGCCGATACCGCCATGATGACCGAGGCGGTCGTGCCCGGAACGATCCGCTAACCTCCCCCTTCACCTCTCCCGCGATGCGGGCTTGGGCCGCGAACCGGGTGAGGGCGCGCGCGCCCCCCCTCACTCCCGGTGCGCGCGCAGCACCTCCAGCCCATGTTCCAGATCGGCAATCAGATCCGCGACATCCTCCAGCCCCACATGGATCCGCACCAGCGCCCCCCCGAATTCCCCGGTCCCCGCGCTGCGCGTCACGAACCCCGTCGTCGGCAAGGCCAGGCTTTCATACCCGCCCCAGGACGCGCCGATCCCGAACAGATCGAGCGCCTCCACCATCGCGTGCGTCGCTGCCACGCTGTATTCCGGCTGGAACACCACCCCGAACAACGAGCAGGCGCCGGAGAAGTCGCGCTTCCACAGCTCGTGCCCTCGCGCGCCCGGCAGCGCGGGATGCAGCACCTCCGCCACCTCGTCGCGCCCGCGCAACCATTCCGCCACCGCGATCCCCGCCGCCATCTGCGCGTCCAGCCGCACCGCCAGGGTGCGCAGCCCGCGCAGACAAAGCCAGCAATCATCCGGGCTCGCATACTGCCCCAGGGCGGCGGCGGTCGCGTGCACGGTCTTCCACTCCGCATCGTTCGCCACCGCGATCGAGCCGATCAGCAGATCCGAATGCCCGCCGGCGTATTTCGTCAGCGCCTGGATCGACACATCGACGCCATGGGCGAAAGGCTGGAAGAAATGAAAGCCCCAGGTGTTGTCCATCAGCACCTTCGCCCCGCGCGCATGCGCCGCCCGCGCGATCGCGGGGATGTCCTGCACCTCGAAGGTGTGGCTGCCGGGACTTTCGGTATAGACGACCGTGGTGTTGGGGCGGATCAACGCGGCCATGCCGGCCTCGTCGATCTCCGGCGGGTAGAATGTCGTTTCGACACCAAAGCGCGGGAGCATGCCGGTGGCGAAATTGCGCGCCGGCCCATAGACCGAATCGGGCATCAGGCAGTGATCCCCCGATTTCAGATACGCCAGCAACGGCACGGTGACGGCAGCCAGACCCGATCCGACGATGAAGGCCCGCGTGCCGCCCTCGATCGCGGCGATCATGTCGGCCAGCGCCCAATGCGTCTCGCTGCCGCCCAGCCCGTAGGTCAGCACCTGCTCCCCGCGCCGTGCCGCCAGCGCGCGCCGATCCGCCATGGTCGGGTAAAGCACCGTGGAGCCGCGCAGCAGCGGCGGATTGACGAATCCATGCACCCGCTTGCCGGCGCGCCCGCCATGGGAGAGGCGGGTGCGGAAGCCCTTGTCGTCGAACTCGGTCATTTCAATCGCTCTCCACGGGTACGGTCGGATGCGCGCCCCATTCGCTCCAGGATCCATCATAGACCGCCGCTTCCGGCAGCCCGGCCAGGCTCATCCCGAGGGTCAGGATGCAGGCCGACACGCCGCTGCCGCAACTGGTCACCACCGGCCGGCTGCCGTCGATGCCCACGGCGGCGAAGCGCGCGCGCAACGCGGCGGGCGGGCGGAACGTGCCGTCGGGACGCAACAATTCCGTGTACGGAAGATTGGCCGATCCCGGAATGCGCCCGGCGCGCATCCCCGGGCGCGGCTCCGGCGCGGTGCCGGCAAAGCGGCCGGCGGCGCGCGCGTCCAGCACCAGTTCGGCGCGGCTGTCCAGATTGGCCAGCATGTCGCCGATCCCGCGCAGCCGCAGCGGGCGGAAATGCGGGCGGAAGGTTGCCGGCACGACGGGTGCGGGCGCGCCGGCTTCCACCGCGCGGTCCTCGGCGCGCCATTTCGGCAGGCCGCCATCCAGCACCGCGGCTCCGTCGTGGCCGAACAGCCCCATCAGCCACCAGCCGCGCGCGGCCGAGGCCAGGCCCTTCTGATCGTAGAACACCACGCGCGACGCGTTGGACACGCCGAGCGCGCCCAGCAGCCGCGCGAAGCGTCCCGGCGCGGGCACCATATGCGGCAGGTCGGTCTCCGGATCGGCGATCGCGTCGATATCGAAGAACCGCGCGCCCGGGATATGCGCGGCCAGGAACTCGGTGTGCCCGTCCTTCGGTTCGTTCGGCAGGTATTTCGTGGCGTCGAACACGACCAGATCGGGCTTGCCGAGCTCAGCCGCGAGCCAGGCGGTGGTGACGAGCTTATCCATGATGCGTTCCTCCGGTGCGACGGGCGGTCAGTCGAGCGCGATCGATACGCGCCGGTTCTGCTTGCCCTTGTTCTCGATCTTCAACACCCGCACCGGCCCGATCTCGGCGGTGTTGGCGACATGCGTGCCCCCGCAGGGCTGCAGATCGACCGGCGGATCGCCCGCGCCGATCCGCAGCAGCCGCACCCGCCCGCTGCCGCGCGGCGGCTTCACCGACAGGGTCCGCACCATCTCGGGATTGGCGTCCAGCACCGCCTCGTCCACCCATTCCATCGCGACCGGATGGGCGCCCGCGACCAGCGCGTTGATCCCCGCCTCGATCGTTTCCTTCGCCGGCGGATCGGGCAGGTCGAAATCGAGCCGCGAGCGATCCAGCCCCACCGATCCCCCGGTCACCGCCGCCCCGCGCAGCAGCGCCGACAGCAGATGCAGCGCGGTGTGGTTACGCATCAGCCGATAGCGCCGGTCCCAATCGATCTCCAGCCGCACCGAAGCGCCCACCGGCGGCAACGCCGCATCGGGGGCGGGCAGATGCAGGATCGTCTCGCCCTCCCCTTTCACCGCCTCGGCGATCGGGCTCTCGCCGCCGTCCCAGCGCAGCACCCCGCTATCGCCGGGCTGGCCGCCGGAGCGGGCGTAGAAGATGGTGCGATCGAGCACGATCCCCTCGGCCCCGGCGCCCAGCACGCGCGCGGTCGCCTCGCGCATCATCGGGTGATCGAGGAACAGACGTTCGGTCATCCTGTGCTCCATGTGTCGCGCAGCCGCTCCCGCCGCGCGCCCAGCCACAGCAGCGCGAGCATGGTGAGCGCGTTGGGAAACCGGCCGTCCTGTGCTGCCGCGATCGCGGTAGCGGCGGGCCAGGCGCGCAGGCGGATATCTTCCTCCTCGGCCGCCAGCCCGGCGGTGCCGAGCAGGCCGTCCGGCCCGAACGCGGGCAGGCGCACCCGGCCGGCGAAGACCGTGCAGAACTCGTCCGTTCCGCCAGGCGAAAGCATGACGGCGCCAATCCGTTCCAGCCGGTCGGCAACCAGGCCGGTTTCCTCGCGCGTCTCGCGCGCGGCGGTGCGGTCCGGCGTCTCGCCGGGATCGCACAGGCCCGCCGGCAGTTCCACCAGGACCGGATCGATACCGGCGGCGAGGGCGGGCAGGCGGAATTGCTCGATCAGCAGGACCAAGTCCGCGACGGGATCGTAGGGCAGCAGCGCGGCGGCGGGGCCGCGGCGCCACAGCTCCCACCGGCGCGGGCCGGAGATCCGCCCGTCGAAGCGGCGCTGGCGGAAATCGATCACGTCGAGCGGGAAGCGCCCGTCCCAGACGCGGGTGGCGTTCGCGATCGTCACGTCGTCATGCGGGGGGAGCGCGGCGGGTGGGCGGAAGGGCATGGTCGGGGCACCATACCAGCGGCGCCGAGGAGGGCCAGGGGGTAAGGCGGCGGGCCGGGAGGCAAGCGCCCTCACCCACCGCGCCAAGGGGCGCACGCCCCGCCCAGATCGCCTATAGGGCGCGCGCCCCGCCCCGATCGCCTATAGGGCGCGCGTGCACCCCTGGGAGGAACCGCGCATGAGCCGTCTCGTCTATGTCCTGAACGGACCCAACCTCAATCTGCTCGGCAAGCGCCAGCCGCATATCTACGGCCACGAAACCCTGGCGGACGTGGAGGAAGCGTGCCGTGCGCGCGCCGCCGAGCTCGACCTGACCCTGCGCTTCCACCAGAGCAACCGCGAATACGAGATCATCGACTGGATTCACGAAGCGCGCGAAACCGCCGCCGGAATCGTCATCAACCCGGCCGCCTTCACCCATACGTCGGTGGCGATCCTGGACGCGCTCAACACCTTCGAGGGACCGATCCTGGAGGTGCATATCTCCAACGTCCACAAGCGCGAGGCGTTCCGCCACCATTCCTACGTCTCGACCGTGGCCACCGGCGTGATCGCCGGGTTCGGCACCCAGGGCTATCTGCTGGCGCTGCAACGAGTCGCGCGCTTGCTGAACGAAGGCGCGCCCGGCCATGGGTGATCCGGCGGGATCGCCGTCCTCGGCGCGACGCGGACGGCGACGGATTTCCCGCTGCGACCTCCGCGCCCGCCCGGGACCGGTGCCGGGCGGGCTGCCGGGCGGCTCTTTCCGTCCTCGGGTGCCGGTCGGGCAGTCGGGCAGT
>JAKAZN010000018.1 GCA_021815835.1 Pseudomonadota bacterium | reverse complement strand
CTGGATAACGTCTTCGAACTGCTGTGCCATAGCGGGCGCGACGCGCCGATGGCGAAGGCGCTGATGATCCCGGCCTCGATCGGCCAGGATGCGACGATGAAGCGCGCGCATCGCGACATGTTTTTGTATTGCAACGCGGTGATGGAACCCTGGGACGGGCCGGCGGCGATCGCGGCCACCGACGGGCGCTGGGCGATCGCGGGGCTGGACCGCAATGGCCTGCGGCCGTTGCGCTACACCGTCACCACCGACAAGCTGCTGATCGTCGGGTCCGAGACCGGAATGGTGAAGCTCGACCAGGAGCAGATCGCCGAGAAGGGCCGCGTCGGCCCCGGCCAGACCATCGCCGTCGATCTGCATGAGGCGCGTTTCTACCGCGACGAGGACGTGCGCGACATGCTGGCCGCGCGGCAGGATTACGGCGCCTGGGTGAAGCGGATCACCGAGATCGACCGCATCGTGAAGACCGACGCGCCCGAGCCCGTGCTGTTCGAGGGCGAGGCGCTGCGCCGCCGCCAGGTCGCGGTGGGCTTCACCATGGAGGAGCAGGAACTCATCCTGCACCCGATGGTGGAGGATCAGCAGGAGGCGGTGGGCTCGATGGGCGACGACACGCCGCTCGCGGTGCTGTCGGACCGCTATCGCGGCCTGCATCATTTCCTGCGCCAGACCTTCAGCCAGGTCACCAACCCGCCGATCGACAGCCTGCGCGAAACCCGCGTGATGACGTTGAAGACCAGGCTCGGCAATCTCGGCAATGTGCTCGACGAGGATTCGAGCCAGTGCGATCTGTTGCAGCTCGACAGCCCGGTGTTGTCCACCGCCGAGTTCCAGGCGATGCGGGCGTTCATGGGTGGCTCGGTCTGCGTCGTCGATACCAGCTTCCCGGTGGCCGATGGGGAGGCGGGGCTGCGCGCCGCGCTCGATCGCATCCGCCGTGAAGCCGAGGAGGGCGTGCGCGCCGGCTGCACCCATCTGATCCTCACCGACGAGAATGCCGGAGCGGAGCGCGCGGCGATCCCGATGATCCTGGCCGCGGGCGGGGTGCACACGCACCTCGTGCGCCAGTCGTTGCGCACCTTCACCAGCCTGAACGTGCGCAGCGCCGAGTGCATGGACGTGCATTATTTCGCGGTGCTGATCGGCGTGGGGGCCACGACGGTCAATGCCTACATGGCGCAGGAATCGATCGCCGATCGGCACCGGCGCGGGCTGTTCGGCGACATGACCTTGAAACAGGCGGTCACCCGCTACAAGAAGGCGGTGGACAAGGGGCTGCTCAAGGTGATGTCGAAGATGGGCATCAGCGTCATCTCATCGTATCGCGGCGGGTATAATTTCGAGGCGATCGGGCTGTCGCGCGCGCTGGTGGCGGAGTTCTTCCCCGGCATGACTTCGCGCATCTCCGGGATCGGGCTTCCGGGAATCGCGCGCAAGGTGCTGGATCAGCACGCGCTTGCCTGGAACGAGGATGTCGTGACCTTGCCGGTGGGCGGGGTCTATAAGCTGCGCCGGCACGGGGGCGAGACGCACGGATTCGATCCCGCGCTGATCCACATGCTGCAATCGGCGGTGGCGTCCGACAGTTTCGCGCTGTATCGCCGCTATGCCGAGGCGGTGCGCAAGCTGCCGCCGATCGCGCCGCGCGATCTGCTGGATTTCCGGACCGAAGGGCGCACGCCGATCTCGGTCGATGAAGTCGAAAGCATCACCGAGATCCGCAAGCGGCTGGTGGCGCCCGGGATCAGCCTGGGCGCGTTGTCGCCGGAAGCGCACGAGACCTTGTCGATCGCCATGAACCGCATCGGCGCGAAATCCGATTCCGGCGAGGGCGGCGAGGATTCCGCGCGCTACAAGCCGCGGCCGAACGGCGACAACGCGAGCTCGGCGATCAAGCAGATCGCCTCGGGCCGGTTCGGCGTGACCGCGGAATATCTGAACAATTGCCGCGAGATCGAGATCAAGGTCGCGCAGGGCGCCAAGCCCGGCGAAGGCGGCCAGTTGCCGGGCATCAAGGTTTCCGCGCTGATCGGCAAGCTGCGTCACTCCACACCGGGGGTCATGCTCATCAGCCCGCCGCCGCATCACGATATCTATTCGATCGAGGATCTGGCGCAGCTCATCTACGACCTCAAGCAGATCAACCCGGAGGCGACGGTCTGCGTGAAGCTGGTATCCCGGTCCGGGATCGGCACGATTGCGGCCGGCGTGGCGAAGGCGAAGGCGGACGCGATCCTGATCTCGGGCCATTCGGGCGGCACCGGGGCCTCGCCGCAGAGCTCCATCAAATACGCGGGCCTGCCGTGGGAGCTGGGGCTGTCGGAGACCCATCAGGTGTTGATGCTCAATCGGCTGCGCCATCGCGTGAAGCTACGCACCGACGGGGGCATCAAGACCGGGCGGGACGTGGTGATCGCGGCGATGCTGGGGGCGGAGGAATTCGGCATCGGCACCGCGTCCCTGGTGGCGATGGGCTGCATCATGGTGCGCCAGTGCCATTCCAACACCTGTCCGGTGGGCGTCTGCACGCAGGACGAATCGCTGCGCGCCAAGTTCGAGGGCACGCCGGAGAAGGTCATCAACCTGTTCTCCTTCGTGGCCGACGATGTGCGCCATATCCTGGCCAGCCTCGGCTTCCGCACCCTGGCCGAGGTGATCGGGCGCACTGATTTGTTGCACCAGGTCAGCCGCGGGGCGGACATCCTGGACGATCTCGATCTCAACCCGCTGCTCGCCCAGGCCGATCCGGGGCCCCATGCGCGCTACTGCACCTTGCAGGGCCGCAACGAGGTGCCGGAAACCCTGGACGCGCAGATGATCGCCGACGCGGGCGCGCTGTTCGAACACGGCGAGAAGATGCAGTTGCAGTACACCATCCGCAACACGCATCGGGCGATCGGGACCAAGATCTCCTCCCGCATTACCCGCCGGTTCGGCATGACGGGCTTGCAGCCCGGGCATCTGACGGTGCGGCTGCGCGGCTCGGCGGGGCAGTCGCTGGGGGCTTTTGCCGTGCAGGGGCTGAAGCTGGAAGTGTTCGGCGATGCCAACGATTATGTCGGCAAGGGCCTGTCGGGGGCGACGATCGTGGTGCGCCCGGCGCCGTCCTCCACCTTGCTGTCGAATCAGAACACCATCATCGGCAACACCGTGCTGTATGGCGCGACGGCGGGCTATCTGTTCGCCGCCGGCCAGGCGGGGGAGCGCTTCGCGGTACGCAATTCCGGCGCGCAGACGGTGGTGGAGGGCTGCGGGTCGAATGCTTGCGAATACATGACGGGCGGAACCGCGGTGATCCTGGGGCCGGTGGGCGATAATTTCGGTGCCGGATTCACCGGGGGCATGGCGTTCGTCTACGATCCGGAGGGCCTGTTCGAGCAGCGGGTCAATCCGGACACGTTGGCGTGGCAGCGCATCGCGCATCCGCATTGGGAACAGGTGATGCGGGATCTGCTGGCGCGGCATGTCGCGGAGACGAATTCCCGCTACGCCACGCGGCTGCTGCACGACTGGCAGCGGATCCTGCCGCATATCTGGCAGGTGGTGCCGAAGGATTTCGTGAAGCACCTGCCGGTGCCGCTGGCCGAGGCGGCGGAGGGGGCGCTGCGGGCGTAGCGGCGCACGCCCTCACCCCGCCCCTCTCCCCCGAAGGGGGAGAGGGAGAACGGCGTCAGTACATGTGCTGGCCGCCGTTGATCGACAGGGTGCTGCCGGTGACGAAGCTTGCCTCGTCGGCGGTCAGGAATGCCACGCCGCGGGCGATGTCGTCGGCATGGCCGAGCCGTCCCACCGGGATGCGCGCGACGATCTTGGCCAGCACATCGGCCGGGACCGCGCGCACCATCTCGGTATCGACATAGCCGGGCGCGATCGCGTTCACCGTGATCCCGTAGCGGGCGCCTTCCTGCGCGAGCGCCTTGGTAAACCCGTGGATGCCGGATTTGGCGGCGGCGTAGTTGACCTGGCCGTACTGCCCGGCCTGGCCGTTGATGCTGCCCACGTTCACGACGCGGCCGAACTTGCGCTCCCGCATCCCATCGAACGTAAGCTTGCAAAGATTATAGCAGGAGCCGAGATTGGTATCGATCACGGCGTCCCACATGTCCCGCGACATGCGCGCGAGCGTGCCGTCCCGCGTGATCCCGGCATTGTTCACCAGAATCTCGACCGGGCCGTAGCGTTCGGTGATCTGCGCGATCGCGGCCGTGCAGGCGGCGAAATCGCTGACGTCGAAGCGCATGACCGGGATGCCGGTGTCGGCGCGGAAGGCCTCGGCGGCGGCCTCGTTGCCGGCATAGTTGGCGATGACGGTGCGCCCCTGGGCCGCCAGGGCGCGGCTGATCTCCGCGCCGATGCCGCGCGAGCCGCCGGTGACCAATGCGATGCGTGCCATCCTGGAACCCTCCCTCTCTATTGGTTCTGCACCCGGGCAGGCTAGCACCGGGCGGGCGGCGATACAGCCCGGAATCTTATTGCGCCACGCTTCCGCCGCGATTTCGCCAGATCGCGATGGTGCTAAGAGGGCGCGTCCCGTCCGGGGTTCCGTGACGGGGGCGCTTCCAGCATGGAGAGACGACCGATGAGCCTGCTTTCCCCCCAGACCCCGCGCCACCGCCGGTTCCTGACCGCGATGCTCGGGCTTGGCCTCGCCTTCGCGCCGATGGCCGCGGCGCAGGCCGCCACGACGTCGAAGAAGCCGGCGACGCATCATGTCGCGACCACCGGCCTGCATGGCTACAAGACCGAGGCCGAGGCGAAGGCCGGCTGCGCGGGCGATACCGTCGTCTGGCGCGCCCGCGGCAGCAAGGCGTTCCACGGCGCGAAGTCGAAGTATTTCGGCAAGACCAAGCACGGGTCCTTCGTTTGCGAGAAGGCCGCGGTGGCCAAGGGGCTGCATGCGGCCAAATCGTAACCCGAATTTCGGGTGACTTCCGGCGCGGCCGGGGGCAGGATCGGCCCCCGGCCGCGCGTGCCGGGTTTCGGGCGCAGGAGATGGCGATGGGATTGTTCGACGAGATTTCCGGGCTGGTGGGCGGGATGCTCGGCGGCGGGAATCAGGAACAACAGGTGATGGACGCGTTGCAATCGGCCGGCATCCCAGGTGTGGGCGGCCTGGTGCAGCATTTGCAACAATCGGGACTCGGCGGTCAGGTGGCGTCCTGGGTTGGATCGGGGGCGAACCAGCCGGTGAGCGCGGGGGAGCTTGAGCAGGCGCTGGGCGGGCCCGCATTGACGGCGATCGCGGCAAAATTCGGCGTCGATCCATCGCAAGCCTCGGCGTTGCTGAGCAAGGTGCTGCCGGGGATCGTCGATCGCGCGACGCCGGGGGGGCAGGTCCAGGATGGCGGCGGCGCGACTGGCCAGGATTGCTAGTTTTCGATGGCAATTCGCATCGATCGGGTGGTGACCCGCGGCGGCGACGGCGGGCAGACCTCGCTCGGCGACGGGACGCGACTTGGCAAGGACGCGCCGCGCATCGAGGCGCTGGGCGCGGTCGATGAGGCGAACGCGGCGATCGGCGTGCTGCGCGCGGCGCTGGGCGCGCGGGAGGCGGAGCGGGACGCCGCCCTGGCGCGGATCCAGAACGATCTGTTCGATCTTGGCGCCGATCTCGCGGTGCCGGGGGAGGGGGGCGCAAGGCTGCGCATGATCGACGCGCCGGTGCTGCGGCTGGAAGCGGAGATCGCGGCGATGAACGCGGCGCTGGCGCCGCTATCGAGTTTCGTGCTGCCGGGGGGGACGCAAGCGGCGGCGGCGGCGCATCTGGCGCGCACCCTCGCGCGCCGGGCGGAGCGGGCGGTGGTGGCGTTGGCGGCGACCGAGAAGCTCAGCCCGGCGGCGTTGCGCTACCTGAACCGGCTGTCGGATCACTTGTTCGTGCTGGCGCGCGTGCTGAACGACAACGGCGCCGGCGATCTTCCCTGGGTTCCGGGGGAGAACCGGTAGCGCGGCGTTGTCCGGACTCGCCCCCACGGCGTATGAAGGCGCGCTCGGACAGGAACACAGCATGAACGATTTGTTCGGAACCTCCCGCGCGTCGCGCGCCGCCGCCGTCAAGCCGGCGGTTGGCCGGGAGGGGGAAACCTATTCGGCCAAGGATATCGAGGTGCTGGAAGGGCTGGAGCCCGTCCGTCGCCGGCCGGGGATGTATATCGGCGGCACCGACGAGCCGGCGCTGCATCATCTTGCCGCGGAAGTGCTGGACAACGCCATGGACGAGGCGGTGGCGGGCCATGCGAGCTTCATCGAGATGAACCTGGCGTCGGGCAACTGGCTCTCGGTGCGCGACAACGGGCGGGGCATCCCGGTGGATCCGCATCCGAAATTCAAGCATCTGAGCGCGCTGGAGGTGATCCTCACCACCTTGCATTCGGGCGGCAAGTTCGGCGGCAAGGCGTATGCGACCTCGGGCGGGCTGCATGGCGTCGGCAGTTCCGTGGTGAATGCGCTGTCGGAACGGATGGAGGTGGAGGTCGCGCGCGAGCGGGTGCTGTGGACCCAGGCCTATGCGCGCGGCAAGCCGCTGGGCAAGCTGGTCGATGCGGGACCGGTGCATAACCGGCGCGGCACGATGATCCGGTTCAAGCCCGACACCGAGATTTTCGGCGCGCTCGCGTTCTCTCCGGCGCGGCTGTATCGGCTGTGCCGGTCCAAGGCGTATTTGTTCCGGGGCGTGGAGATCCGCTGGTCCTGCGATCCGTCCCTGCTGACGGCGGGCCAGGACGTGCCTGCGGAGGCGGTGCTGCATTTCCCGGGCGGTCTGCGCGACAGCCTGGAAGAAGACATCGCCGACGCGCCGCGCGTTCTGGCCGCGCCCTGGGCCGGGGAGGCGGCGTTGCCAGGGGAGGATAACGGCAAGCTGGAATGGGCGGCGGCGTGGCTGGAGACGGGGGATGGTTTCCTCCATTCCTACTGCAACACGGTGCCTACGCCCGAGGGCGGCACGCACGAGGCAGGGTTTCGCGCCGCGCTGCTGAAGGGTCTGCGCGCCTGGGGCGAGCATCGCGGCAACCGCCGCGCCGCGGCCTTGACCACCGAGGATGTGCTGGGCGCGCTCGCCGCAAAATTGTCGGTGTTCCTGCGCGAGCCGCAATTCCAGGGCCAGACGAAGGAGAAGCTCACCAACGCCGACGCGGCGCGGCTGGTGGAAACGGCGTTGCGCGACCGGTTCGACCATTTCCTGGCGGGCGATCCGGCGCAGGCGGATAATCTTCTGGCCTTCGCGATCGAGCGGGCCGAGGAACGACTGCGGCGCAAGGAAAGCAAGGATACGGCGCGGAAATCCCCGACCCGTCGGCTGCGCCTGCCGGGCAAGCTGACGGACTGCACGCGGGAGAACGCGGCCGAGACCGAGATTTTCCTGGTGGAGGGCGATTCCGCCGGCGGTTCGGCCAAGCAGGCGCGCAATCGGGAAACCCAGGCGGTGTTGCCGTTGCGCGGGAAGATCCTGAACGTGGCCTCGGCCTCGGCCGACAAGTTGCGGGCGAACCAGGAACTGAAGGATCTGATCGAGGCGCTGGGCTGCGGCGTGGGCGATCGGTTCGATCGCGCGCGGCTCCGCTACGGGCGCGTCATCATCATGACGGACGCCGATGTGGACGGGGCGCATATCGCGTCCCTGCTGATGACATTCTTCTACCGCGAGCTGCCGGAGCTGGTGCGCCACGGGCATGTGTACCTGGCGCAACCGCCGCTGTATCGGCTGACCCAGGGGGCAAAGAGCGTCTATGCGATGGACGACGCCGACCGGACGCGCAAGGAAAAATCGCAGTTCAAGGCGGGAACAAAGATCGAGGTCAGCCGGTTCAAGGGGCTGGGCGAGATGCCGCCGTCGCAGTTGAAGGAGACCACCATGGACCCGGCGCGGCGCACCCTGCTGCGCGTGGTGGCGCCGGCGGAAGACCGGGCGCGGACCAACGCCCTGGTCGAGAGCCTGATGGGCAAGCGGCCGGAATTGCGGTTCCAGTTCATCCAGGAACACGCGAAATCGGTGACCGAGGTGGATGTATAACCGGGCTCAGCCCAGCAGCCGCCCGATCACCCGCGCGGTGTAATCCACCACCGGAATGATCCGCCCGTAATTGATCCGGGTCGGCCCGATCACCCCGATCGCGCCCACGATCCGCCCGCCCTCCCCGCGCGCCGGGGAGACCACCATCGAGATTCCGGACGTGCCGAAAAGGCCGCTTTCGGCGCCGATGAAGATGCGCACGCCGTCGGATTTCTCGGCGAGCTCCAGCAGGCGCAGCATGGTTTCCTGCGCCTCCAGCTGTTCGAACAGGCGCTGGATCGCGCCGATCCGTTCCACTTCGGTGACGTCCGACAACAGCCGTGCCTGGCCGCGAATAATCAGGCTGCCGCCCCGGCCCTCATTGGTCCAGGTGGCCAGGCCGGTGGCCACAACCTGCGCCGACAGGGTATCGAGCTCGGTGCGATTGGCCGAAGTTTCCTCCGCGACCAGCCGGCGCAGCTCCGCCAGCGGCCGGCCGACGATGCGGGCGTTGAGGTAGTTGCCCGCCTGTTGCAGCGCGCTGGGCGGCAGGCCGGGCGGGGTCTCGATGACGCGATTTTCCACGTGCCCGTCGCCGGCGACCAGCACGACCAGGGCGCGGCCCGGGCCGAGCGGGACGAACTCGATATGCTTGAGCGGACCTTCGGATTTCGGCGCCAGCACGATTCCGGCGGCGGACGACAGGCCGGCGAGCAGGGCAGAGGCGTCGGCGAGCGTATCCTCAAGGCTACGGCCGGAGGCGCCGAGCGCGGCGGTGATGGAGGAGCGATCCTCCTCCGCCAGTTCGCCGAATTGCAGCAGGCCGTCCACGAACAGCCGCAGGCCACGATCCGTGGGCAGGCGGCCGGCGGAAGTGTGCGGGGCGAAGAGCAGGCCGGCATCGGTGAGGTCGGCCATCACGTTGCGGATGGTCGCGGGCGAGAGGCCCATCGGCAGCAGGCGCGACAGCGTGCGGCTGCCGACGGGTTCGCCGGTTTCGACGTATTGCTCCACGATCTCGCGCAGGATGGCGGCGGACCGGGCATCGAGGCCCGGTGGCACGCCGCCCGGGAGGCGGCCGAGCAGCGCGGTGGGCGGGATGGGTTTGTCCATGTTTGGCTCCGGGAGACGAAAGGCTAGGAAGCCGGACTGGGGTGGTCAATCGCGGCCCGCCGACGGTTCTTCCGCTCGCGCCCGGGTTCCGGTATCACGCTTCGTCCGTTTGTCACCTTAGGCCCTATCTCCGCCATGCCCCCCTATCTTCTCGAAGGCGCCACCGGCCCCTGGGAAACCGTGATCGGTCTGGAAGTTCACGCCCAGGTCATCAGTCAGGCGAAGCTGTTTTCCGGCGCCGCCACCGCATTCGGCGCCGCGCCGAACACCCAGGTGAGCTTCGTCGATGCGGCGTTTCCGGGGATGCTGCCCGTCATCAATCGCGTCTGCGTGGCCCAGGCGGTGCGCACGGGGCTGGGGCTGAACGCGCGCATCAATCCGGTCAGCCGTTTCGACCGCAAGAACTACTTCTACGCCGATCTGCCCGCCGGCTACCAGATCAGCCAGTTCGCCCATCCGATCGTGGGCGAGGGCGTGATCGAGATCGAGCTCCCCGATGGCGAGACGAAACAGATCGGCGTCACCCGGCTGCACCTGGAACAGGATGCCGGCAAGTCGTTGCACGACCAGCATCCGTCGAAATCGCTGATCGACCTCAATCGCGCCGGGGTGGCGCTGATGGAGATCGTGAGCGAGCCGGATCTGCGCGCGCCGGAGGAAGCGGGGGCGTATCTGCGCAAGCTGCGCACCATCCTGCGCTATCTCGGCACCTGCGACGGCAACATGGACGAAGGCTCGATGCGCGCCGACGTGAACGTGTCGGTGCGCAAGCATGGCGAGCCGTTCCGGACGCGTTGCGAGGTGAAGAACGTGAACTCCATCCGCTTCGTCATGCAGGCGATCGAGGCGGAGGCGAAGCGGCAGATCGAGGTGTGGGAATCGGGCGGGACGGTGACGCAGGAAACCAGGCTGTATGATCCGGCGCGCGGGGAGACGCGGTCCATGCGGTCGAAGGAGGACGCGCATGATTATCGCTATTTCCCCGATCCGGACCTGCTGCCGCTGGTGCTGGACGAGGCGTGGATCGCGGAGCTGAGGGCCGGGCTGCCGGAACTGCCGGATGCGAAGCGTGCGCGCTTCGTCGTCGCCTACGGGCTCCCGGCCTATGATGCCGGCGTGCTGGTGGCGGAACAATCGACCGCGGATTTCTACGAGACGGTGGCCAAGGGGCGCGATGCGAAGCTGGCCGCGAACTGGGTGATGGGGGATTTGTTCGCGGCGCTGAACCGCACCGGGCGAACGATCGAAACCAGCCCCGTCTCCGCCGCCGCGCTCGGTTCGCTACTCGATCGGATGGCCGATGCGACGATCAACGGGCGCATCGCCAAGGAGGTGTTCGAGGCGATGGTGGATACCGGCGCGGCGCCGGACGCCATCATCGATGCGCGCGGCCTGCGCCAGGTCACCGATACCGGCGCGATCGATACCGCGGTGGCCGCGGTGCTGGCGGGCAACGCGGACAAGGTGGCGGAGTTCAAATCCGGCAAGGACAAGCTGTTCGGATTTTTCGTCGGCCAGGTGATGAAGGCGATGGCGGGCAAGGGCAATCCGGCGCTGGTCAATACGGCGTTGAAACGGGCCCTGGATGCGGGCTGACCTCGCGGCGCTGGCCGCGCTGCTGATCCTGGGCGGGACGGCGTTCGCGGCCCCGCGCGCCTGTCCGCCCGATCCGGGAACGCCGGCACTGGTGCTGCCACATCTGGCCGCGGCGCTGCGGGCGCGGCTTCCCGTGAAGATCGTGGCACTCGGATCTTCTTCCACCGAGGGGGTGATGGCCTCCGACGCCGACGACACCTATCCGGCGGAATTGCAGGAGATGCTGCGCGAGGCACTGCCCGGCCGATCCGTGCGCGTCATCAATCGCGGGATCGGCGGGCAGGATGCGCGGCGCGAGATGGCGCGGATGCATCGCGACGCGATCGCCATGCGCCCGCAGTTGGTGATCTGGCAGGTGGGCGCGAACGCCGCGCTGCACCGGGGCGATCCGGTGGCGTTTCGCCGCCTGGTCACGGCCGGTGTGCGGCGGCTGCACTTGCGGGGGATCGACGTGGTGCTGATGGACAACCAGCGCTCACCGAAGCTGGTGGCGGCGGGCGATGACGCGCTGTTCGACGGGACTTTGGCTGCGATCGCGCGGGCGACCGGAGCGGGGCTGTTCTCGCGCGACCGGCTGATGCGGGGTTGGGCGCGCGAGGGCCGGCCGGAGATGGGGTTTATTGCGTCGGATTGGCTGCATCACAACGATCTTGGCTATCGGTGCGTGGCGCGCGCGCTGGGGGGAGCGATCCTGGCGGGGGCGCGGCGTTAGGGGGCGGGAGGCGGCGGCGGATCGGTAGGCGGTTCGGCGGCGGCGGTGAGCGCGAGGTCGGCGTATAGCTCCGACAACGGAAGCGCGAGGGCGATCTCCGGCAGGGCCAGGACGGCGTCGGGGCCGGCGAGCACGTCGCAGACCCAATCTTCGCCGTGACGGACGAAGACCATCGCGGCGATATGGGTCTGCTCGAGGATGACGTAGCGCGCGATCGAGGGTGTGGCGCGGTATTCGGCATTCTTGGTAATCAGATCGGTGTTGGCGGTGCTCGCGCTCAGGATCTCGAAGACGATAACGGGGTCGGTGACGACGGTGCTCGCATCGGCGGGGCGGGAGCCGACCACGAACCCG